>NZ_QPEL01000072.1:0-28231 GCF_008368965.1 Bacillus sp. AY2-1
CAATAAATACTATTTAAATTGAGATGTTTGGTAGGAGGAAAAGGAATGTTAAATAAAACAATTTTAATTACTGGTGGTACAGGTTCGTGGGGGCATGAACTTATAAAACAACTATTAGAAAAATCACCGAAAGAAATTAGAATTTTTTCAAGAAATGAAACGGTTCAGTTTGAAATGCAGCAACAGTTTATAAATGATGAAAGGTTAAAATTTATTATTGGAGATATTCGTGATAAAGATCAACTAGTCTATGCTTGCCAAGGTGTACATTATATATTTCATCTTGCAGCTTTAAAACACGTTCCAGTATGTGAGTATTATCCTTATGAAGCTATAAAAACCAACATACATGGTACGCAAAATGTAATTGAAGCCTCTATACAGATGCGAGTTGAAAAAGTTATATATGTTTCAACGGATAAAGCAGCTGATCCATCAAATACGTATGGGATGACAAAAGCAATTGGTGAAAAATTAATGGTTCATGCGAATATACAAACGAAGAAAACAAAATTCATTTGTGTTCGTGGTGGAAATGTTTTAGGGACGAGTGGAAGTGTAGTACCGCTTTTTAAACAACAAATTAAAAAATCTTCACAAGTAGGGATTACCGATGCGAATATGACTAGATTTTTCTTAACAGTTGAAGATGCTGTTGGATTGTTATTTAAAGCCGTATATCAAGGTAGAGGCGGGGAAATCTTTGTTATGAAAATGCCGGCATGTAAAATAACAGATTTAGCAGAAGTGTTAATTGAAGATTCAGAAAAAAGGAACGTTAAGGTAAAAGAGGTAGGGATAAGACCAGGTGAAAAATTAAGTGAAATGCTTTTATCTGAGGTAGAGAGTAAAACAAGTATAAGTTTTGATCAAAATTATTTTGTGGTACTACCGACCATTCCTATAGAAGGACTTCAAGAATATTATTCTAGCTATCCGCTAGTGGATGTGAAGAGTTTTAGTTCTCAACAAGACTTACTTGCAAAACATGAGGTGAAACAAATGCTATTAAAAGGAGGATTTTTGCGATGAAAAAAAATGCGAGCCTTTTAATAACTGGTGCAAATGGTTTTACAGGACGCCATGCTTGCCAATATTTTTTAGAGCAGGGCTTTCATGTAATTCCCATGTTTCAAAATCGTGCACATAGAGAAAAAATTAGAAATGGTATTACTTGTAATTTAACTAATAAGAGCGAAGTAATAAAGGTAATGAAACAAATAAAGCCAGACTACGTATTGCATTTAGCAGGAAGGAATTCGGTCATAGAATCTTGGACATCTGCTCTTGAATATATAGAGATTAACGTAATAGGAACGTTATATTTATTAGAAGCAATTAAGCAAGAAGCATCGCATTGTAGAACATTAGTTATAGGATCTGCTTTGCAAGCAGATAGTATGGACGAAATGAAAATTTCAAATCCATATAGTTTAAGTAAAACGATGCAAGTCATTATTGCAGAGGCTTGGGGAGAATTAATGGATTCAAATATTATCATTGCAAAGCCTTCAAATTTAATTGGTCCAGGGGTATCGAATGGCATTTGTTCGATTCTCGCAAAGAAAATGATAGATATAGAATCAGGTAGAAGTAAAGCTATTATTGAAGTAAACAGTTTGAAAGATAGTAGAGATTTTCTAGATGTACGTGATGCGGTTAAAGCGTATCATGTGTTATTACGAGATGGAATAAATGGAAAACAATATAACATCGGATCAGGAGTAAAACGATCTTTATTAGATGTACTAGAACAATATAAAGAATTAACACAGCTAAATTTTTTTATAGAGGAAACAGAGAAAAGTGGGAGCGACTCAAATGAGAGTTTAGTAATAGAGGAAATAAAAAGGTTAGGTTGGGTCCCAGAAATTGAATTTCATCAATCATTAAAAGATGTACTTGAGTATGCGAAGTGTAGTGACATCTGCATTCAATGAAAAACAAAAAAGGGTGTAAGAAATATATGAATGGTTATGAAGTAATAGATAATCAAAATACGCTATTTCTTTCAATTGTTGATACGCTGGACTGGAAAGATGAAGAAGCGCATGTATTGCGTCTTTATGAGGCAATACATAAATATCAAGCGTATGTAGAAGAAAAAAGGGTTAATCGAATAAAGTCAGCATTAGAGACCGAAACTAGGTATGTGATTCAAATCTTTGCTCAATATGAGTGTAGTGAGTATGGAAATGATTTTTATGAACTCATTAAAGATCTTTTACAAGATATAGAGGTGGAGTTAAAGATTTATATAAAAAATAATAAGTTTATTTACATTTAAAAGGTAAATATAAAGCTAGATTTTTAATAATAAAGGTGGGTATAAGTTATGAGCAAAACGATTCTTTTTACTGGGGGCGGTACAGCCGGACACGTTATGATTAATATTGTATTAATTCCTAAATTTATAGAGCAAGGATGGAGAGTCGAGTATATTGGATCCAAAAATGGAATTGAAAAATCATTAGTGAAAAATGTTAAATACAATAGTGTTTCAACGGGCAAGCTTAGGAGATATTGGGATTGGGAGAATTTTAAAGATCCTTTTAAAATTATAAGCGGTTGTTTACAAAGTTATAAATTAATTAAGAAAACAAAGCCTGACGTTATCTTTTCAGCAGGAGGATTTGTTTCAGTTCCTGTAGCTATAGGAGCATGGTTAAATCGTGTGCCTATAATTATACGTGAACCAGATAGCACATTAGGACTTGCCAATAAAATAGCATTACCTTTTGCTACAAAGCTATGCACAACATTTCCTCAGACAGGAGAAAATGTAAGTAATGAGAAGAAGGTTTATGTAGGACCGATTGTAAGGGAAGAAATTGAGAAGGGTAACGTATTACGAGGAAGAAGATATTGTGAATTTCAACAAGATAAACCAGTGTTATTAATTATGGGTGGGAGTCAAGGTGCTAAATGGATAAATGATATGGTAAGGAAATGTTTAGATACAATACTATTAAACTTTAATATTATTCATATATGTGGTAAAGGGAAGGTAGACCCATCTATTGGCATGGAGGGGTATATGCAATTTGAATATATAGGAGACGAGTTGCCGCATATACTAAATATGGCAAGTGTTGTAGTTTCCAGAGCGGGTTCTACTGCTATTTCTGAATTGTTATTTTTGAAGAAACCGATGTTGCTTATCCCGTTAACTAACAGTTCCAGTAGGGGAGATCAAGGTTTAAATGCTGAATATTTTTCACGGCAAGGATATGCGGAAGTAATACTCCAAGACAGAGTAAATACGAATACATTTATAGATGCAGTAAATAAGTTGTATACAAATCAGGAGAAATATATTCAAAACATGAATGAATATAAAAAAACAAATGATGAGGGGATTCATCAATTAGTAGATATAATAAATGATGTGGTGAAGTAATAGAAATGTAAATGGAAAAACAAAAGGAAAGAAGGTATCTTCTTTCCTTTTTACTATATTTGTTCAAATTTATTGTTAGTTATTCCAATTAGCTATGTAATATGGGTGAATGCCGTTTTCTAATAGCTCAGTAAATGCATCAATATGAATAGGCTTACTGTAATAATAACCTTGAATAAACTGACATTTATTTTTTTGAAGGAAATTTACGTGCTCTTTCGTTTCTACACCTTCAGCAATGACAGACATTCCTAGTGTATTTGCTAATGTGATGATTGTTTTAATAATTTCCATTCCATCATCACATGTTTCAGACATTGTAATAAATTCTCTCGGAATTTTTAATGTATCAATTGGATATAAAGGTAAGTAGGCTAGCGAAGAATAACCTGTACCAAAGTCGTCGATTGAAATGTGAATCCCTAGACTTTTTAGTGTACGCAGTTTTATCAATGTTTCTCGTTCATCCATCATTGCAATTCGCTCTGTTAATTCAAGATCAAGAGAGCTTGCTGGTAAACCTGTATTTGTTAAAGTAGAAGAAATAGACCTTACAAAATCCTCTTGTTCAAATTCTTTAGCAGATAAATTTACACCTATTTTTAAATGTGAATATCCGAGTCCGTGCCAACGTTTCATTTGCTTACAAGCCTGCTCTAATGTCCATTTTCCTATTGAAATAATTTGTAGTGTTTCTTCTGCAATCGGAATAAACTCGTATGGAGAAATAATACCTAATTCAGGATGATTCCACCTAATTAAAGCTTCTGCACCGATGATTTTATTAGATTCACTATCAACTTGAGGTTGATACAAAAGGAACAATTCTTCATTTTGTAGTGCGTTTGGTAAATCTTTTTCTAATCGTAATCGTCTTTCAATTTTTTTAGCGATTACATCGTCATAAATAGAGAGAGAGTTAAGTTCTTTTGCTTTTGCATCATACATTGCAACATTGGCGTTTTTCAGGAGTGTAGCGGTATCGATTCCGGAATGTGGATAAATAGCGATGCCGATACTCAGTGATAAAGTTAATTTATGCTCATGTATGATAAATGATTTTTTCATGCATTCAAATAATTGGTTACATAATTGGAATAAGTAATCTTCGTCAGTATAGTTTTCAATTATGATTGTAAATTCATCGCCACCGATTCTTGAAAGATGAGTATGTGATGGAAGACATGATTGGAATCGCTTTGCTACTTCTTCTAATATGTAATCTCCTGACGAATGTCCAAGTGTATCGTTAATTGCTTTAAAGCGATCTAAATCTAAATATAATAATGCAAACTCGCTTTCTGCTATTTTAGCATTTTTTATAACTCTCTTTAATTTTTTATGAAAAAAGGCACGGTTCCCAATTTTCGTTACTGTGTCATGGAATGCTAAATATTTAATTTCTTCTTGCTGTTTTTTTAGTGCAGTAATATCTTTCACCATAATATAGCTTCCTGAAATTTGTCCGTCTATTATAATAGGAATGATTGTAACGTATAAAAAATAAGTAAAGCCATCTTTATATTGAGAACTAAGTTGTAAGGATGCCGATTCTTGTTGTTTCACTTTCTCTAATGCCAATGCTAGCTTATGCTTATCTTCATCTAAAATAATCGAAAAACAAGTTTCACCTAGTAACTCATCCGTTGGTGCACCAAGTAGTACACTCCCAGCCTTATTTACATTTAAGAATATTCCATTTAAATCAATGGTGAAAATAGGGTCAGGATGATATTCATATAATGATTTAAACTTTTGTTGTTTTTGAGAAAGAGCCTCTGATTTATGAACTAAATCAGACGTCCGTAAAGTAACTTTTTCTTCTAGTTGGGCATTAAATGCCTGCAAACGTTTTGTTAAGGAATTGTTTTGCATACGTACGATAGAATGACGAATGAGTACGAAAATAAAAGTAATACAATTTCCTGTAATGAGAGTTGAAGATGATGTTTGTTCTTTTAATGTAAACCCGATTAGTATTGCAACAGCAAGATAGGGAAATACAACTAAAGCTTTTTTTCCTATTATAGGGTTTACAATGAAATAATTTTTATGGCTATTATGATCTTCTGGAATAGAGCCAGCTATTGCAATAAGTAATATAGGTATTCTATATAAAAGACGTAATAATGTTATCGTTTCAGTTGATAAGTGGTTATTTAAGTAAAAATAAATATAGTTAAAAGTTGCAGAACTTATTAATACAAAAATAAAGATATAAATTTTCCGTTTGGATTTAAAAATTGTTGGACGGAAAAAGAGACTAACACCTAGCAGCAGAAATAATAAATCTGCAATTGGGTATAAAAATGAAAGGAAAACATCTCCTAGTGAAAGAGAGAATATATTTAAACTTGGTTGGTTAAATAAATACCATTCTAATGTAAATATGGAAGTAAGCACTATGCATATATCACAAATAAAGAACGCTTTTTCCCATTTATTGCATTCCTTTAAAATTTTATAGCAGAAAGCGATAAGACAGAAAAATAGAAAAAACATGTAAAATACATCAGAAACAGTAAAACGATGTATTGGAATTTCGAAGAAGCTATCCTGATATGTATATACTATTTTCCCTAATAAAAAACTACCAATTGCTATTGTAATACATATCCAAAACGGATTTGAACTGACTTTTTTAGAATATATAGAGTAAATCAGTGATACAAATGTAATGGCTTCAACGATAAGTGAAGCGAAGCGTACATCTGAATTTGAAAAATGAGTAGGGAACAGATAGAAAAACATAAAATAGATTGAATAGCATATTAATGTCCCAATTAATATACATAATTGTAAATTTTTATTTAATTTCAATGAAATCACCTTCTTTAATTATGTACTATGTTCGTTATATCTATACATAATAATATTATTTAAGAATTGTATCAGATTTCCTTATAAAAATCATGTTTATAAGGAAAGTGTTAAATAGTGTAAGTATTCTTAAAGTTAAAAAAACATTGTGGTTGATAGTATAGACTGTATCAAGATTTTAAATAGAAATTGTATATTTAGTCATCCTTTGAATTGTAAAGTTTTTTTAGTGATTTGTAAGTGGAGATGCAAAATTGCATATAAAATGATGAGGATTTTTTAGGCGAGATTTTTATTTTAAATCTGAAAATTAACATTTGTGAAAATATAGGGGAAGGATATAAAATAAGAACGTGTATTCTTACAGAGTGGATAGTATTGCCACTAAATAGGGAGGTTTTTTTATGATATATCGAATTAAAGATGCAGAAATATACTATGAAATTGTGGGAGAGGGTAAACCGGTCATTATCATACATGGCTGCGCCCCTGATCATAGGTTAATGATGAAATGTATGGAATCAGTATTTCAGAAATATGAAGGTTATAAGCGAATATATATTGATTTACCTGGTATGGGGAAATCGAACGCTCCAAATTGGATAAATAGTTCAGATCGTATAGTAGAAGTGCTTATCACATTTATTGAGGAAATCATTTCTACTGAAAAATTTTTATTGGTAGGAGAATCATATGGAGGCTATTTAGCCAAAGGTATACTTACAAAGATGTTTGAGAGAGTTAGCGGATTACTATTAGTATGTCCTGTTGTTGTAGCGGAGCCAGAAAAAAGGATTCTTCCAGATAAACAGGTAATTGTACAAGATGAGGAATTTTTAAATACGCTTACTTCCACGGAAAGAGAGAAATTTTGTGAGTTAGCTGTAATAGCAAATGAATATACATATACGCGATTTAAAGAAGAAATTAAGCCTGGGTTAGATGTTGCTAATTATGAATTTATTGAAAGGTTGCAAAAGAATTACTCTCTTACTATGGATTTTCAGCGTGAAAAATATGAAAAGCCCGTTCTTTTACTGACTGGAAGACAAGATATATCAGTAGGTTATCAAAATATTATAGAAATTATTGAAGAATATCCCAGGGCAACATTAGCAGTGTTAGATATGGCAGGGCATAATTTGCAAATTGAGCAGCCTGAATTATTTGAGAGTTTAGTAGGAGAATGGATTAGACGAACAAATCAGCACATTTTATAAAGTATTTTAGTATTACACTTAAGTGTTGAAATGGGATAAATGAACGTGATGTATTAACTAATAAACAATTTTAAGGAGAAATTATGAGCACATATATTTATATGGTTAGACATGGTGAATCACCAAAACTAGAAGGAAATGAAAGAATGCGCGGGTTAACTGAGAAGGGACGTATGGATGCCCGTAGAGTAACTGACATATTAAAAGCGGAGAAAATTGATACTTTTATTTCCAGTCCCTATAATCGGGCTATGTTAACGATAGAGGAGTCAGCTAATTTCCATGAAAAAGAAATAGTAGTATATGAAAATCTTAAAGAGTGTATGTTTTCAAGTGAGGGTCAGGTTATATCAGACAAAGAGGTGTATCCACTTGTACAGAAGATGTTCTCTAATCCGGACTTTTCACGAACGGAAGGAGAGTCATATGCAGATTGCCAGAGAAGAGTAGTGAAAGTATTAAAAGAAATCTTAATAGATTTTCAAGGACGCAAAATTGTAATTGGTACACATGGGCTTGTCATGACATTAATGATGAACTATTTTGATAAACAATATGGTTTTGAATTTTTAATGAATACGTCAAAACCGGATATATATAAGATGGAGTTTAAAGAAGAACAATTAATGAATGTAGAGAGATTATGGAAAGCGGAATAAAATTAGTTGCATGGATTTTGTTGTAAAAGTTACTTTTATAGCAAAGTCTTTTTTTGAATAGAAAGCATCTTTATCAACTATTTTTAGAATGTTAAATCAATAAGTAATTATTCAGTATTTGAATAAATTATGGGAGAATTGGTTTAGGGAAACAATTTTAAATGTGTCAAAACTCCAAACGTTGGATTTATATTCAATAGGAGAAAAAGATGTAGAATTTTGTCTTACAGTCCCCGTTTACTTTTCATTTCATTACATATAGGCTTTGTGGTGTAAGGGGGACATCACCTTTACGCAAAATCTATAAGGAGGTCATTGTAATGAAACAGATTAAAAAGTTTGCGGGAGTTGCTTTAGCGGGGACGATTGGATTAAGTGGACTACTGTTTTTAGAACCAAGTGTAAGCGTTGCGGAAGCACAGCAAGTGAAAGTGGAAAATTTCAATACAATTGATGTAACGATGGATCTAAATGAATTGTATGTATTAAGTGGCAGAAGTATTGATATTCTTTCTGGAGATAAAGAAGCAATTCAGTTAAATAAATACACAATTAGTTTTAATAAACCTGGGAAGTATGTGATTAAAGTAAATGGTTGTATTTATGATGATGTATATACTTTTATTGTGAATGAGTAGTATATATTCTTAAATTGCGAGATAAAAACAGAAACACCCTATTTGCGGCGGGAGTCGTAAATAGGGTGAATTTATTTGCATTAAGCTGTACTTTAAATATGTTCACTAATTTTCTTTTTGTTATGTAAAGTATGTAAAAGTGTTTGAAACATCTTAAATGATTGCTGAAAGATTGGACTTTGAATAAAGGTGTACAGAAAAGTTACGATGAAAACAGGACCGCCTAGCATAAATCCAACAACTAGTACAATACATTCTACTATGATTCTAGCACGGCTAATAGAAAGTCCTGTTTTGTCGGAAATAGTAAGCATGAATCCATCACGGGGGCCAGCGCCAATCCCAGCTGCAACGTACATCCCTCCCCCGATACCTGTAATGGCAATACCAGAAAATAAAATGAGTAAGTTTATCCATAAATAATTACTAGCGTCTGGAAGCATGTTTGATTGTAAGAAAAAGTCCATAATGGGACCGATAAGTAGTGCATTCAAAAATGTACCGACATTTATATATTTTCGATCTACTAGTAAAGATATTAGAACGAGACATAACCCACATATGACACTCCACGTACCAATGGTCCATCCAAACTTTTGGTAGAGAGCCATATTTAAAACTTCCCAAGGGTGCAAGCCTAGAAATTTAACTTTGACCGCAAGAGCATTTCCAAGGCCAAAGAAAATTAATCCTAAGAAAAAAAGAAAATAGCGAAAGAGAGTTAGCCTCATCTTTAAAACCTCCCATATTTTATAATTATGTATGTTACCTGTTACGGTTTTAATGTACAAATATTATGTCTTTTTATCATTCGTTTAAAAATGTTAACAATGTAAAT
Source organism: Bacillus sp. AY2-1 (assembly GCF_008368965.1). NCBI lineage: Bacteria > Bacillati > Bacillota > Bacilli > Caryophanales > Bacillaceae > Bacillus > Bacillus sp. AY2-1. Next base: position 9,576 of record NZ_QPEL01000072.1, read on the forward strand.
GAAATATGTATCTTCACAGTCAAAAAAGTTAAAATATTTCGTTTTAAGGATTATAATGGAGAGAGAAACGTAAAAGGGAGTGAATGAACTTGAAACAAGAACTTATTGAAAGATTTACGAGATATGTAAAAATTGATACGCAATCAAATGAAGAAAGCCATACAGTACCAACAACACCAGGACAAATTGAGTTTGGTAAGTTATTAGTGGAAGAGCTAAAAGAAATTGGGTTAACAGAAGTAACGATGGATGATAATGGCTATGTAATGGCAACACTTCCAGCTAATACGGACAAGGATGTTCCTGTAATCGGATTTTTAGCTCATTTAGATACGGCAACAGACTTTACAGGGAAAAACGTCAAGCCACAAATTCATGAAAATTTTGATGGTAATGCAATTACGTTAAATGAAGAGCTAAATGTTGTGTTAACACCAGAGCAGTTCCCGGAATTACCATCATATAAAGGGCATACCATTATTACAACTGATGGTACAACACTTCTAGGAGCAGATGATAAAGCTGGTCTTACAGAAATTATGGTTGCAATGAACCATTTAATACATAATCCGCAAATTAAGCACGGGAAAATAAGAGTAGCATTTACACCGGATGAAGAAATTGGTCGTGGGCCAGCGCATTTTGATGTAGAAGCGTTTGGTGCATCATTCGCTTATACGATGGATGGAGGTCCATTAGGTGGTTTAGAGTATGAAAGTTTTAATGCTGCAGGTGCTAAGTTAACGTTTAACGGAACGAATACACATCCTGGAACAGCGAAAAATAAAATGCGCAATGCAACTAAACTGGCTATGGAGTTTAATGGGCATTTACCAGTAGAAGAGGCGCCAGAATATACAGAAGGCTATGAAGGATTCTATCATTTACTTTCTTTAAATGGTGATGTTGAGCAAAGTAAAGCGTATTATATTGTTCGAGACTTTGATCGTGAAAATTTTGAGGCACGTAAAAATAACGTTAAAAATATTGTGAAGAATATGCAAGAAAAGTATGGTGAAGATGCAGTCGTCTTAGAAATGAATGATCAATACTATAACATGCTTGAAAAAATTGAACCGGTAAGAGAAATTGTTGATATTGCATATGAAGCAATGAAAAGTTTAGACATTGAACCAAATATTCATCCGATTCGCGGAGGCACAGATGGATCACAATTATCATATATGGGATTACCGACGCCGAATATTTTCACTGGTGGTGAAAACTATCACGGTAAATTTGAGTATGTTTCGGTAGATAATATGGAAAAAGCCGTTCAAGTTATTGTAGAAATTGCAAGACGTTTTGAGGAGCAAGCTTAAAAAAGAACCAAGTAGTACGAATGTGCTACTTGGTTCTTTTAATATAGTACTCGCCATAAATAAAAAGTTGCATAAGACTCCCAATTAGCCCAGTTTGCCGCGAAATCTTTTATTTCATTTTTAGTCGGTTTATTTTCGGAACCTGTTATAAATTTAATTGCATTATGCAGACCAACATCATCAATTGGAAAAGCTGAAGGAAATCTTAAACAACGCATTAAAACATAGTTGGCAGTCCATGGGCCTATACCATGGATAGCGGTTAATTGTTTCTCAGCAACCTTTACATCTTGTGTTTGCAGTAAATCCTCTTTTGATAGTTTTCCCTCTGTAATAAGCTTCGCAATACCGATTAAATATTCACATTTTCTAGTCGTCATTTTTAATTGTTGGAGATCTTCTACATGTAGATTTGCAATTGTTTCAGGTGATGGGAATATCCAATGCTTTCTACCGTCCCATTCTACATAACTTCCAAATTGCTCAACTAATCTTCTTTTTAGCGTATAAGCATATGATAGGTTAATTTGTTGACCGATAATTCCCCAGGAAAGTGCCTCAAATAAGTCTGGAATACCTAAAGTACGAAGGCCATAATATTGTTCAATTGGTCCTTGAAGGAGTAAATCATGTTTAGCTAATGTATAAAAGGGGGCTAAATCAGTAGTTAAATCAAACCATTCTTTTACATAGTTAGCTACAGCTTCACGTATCGATTTTTCAGATGTGTATGATTCTTCTAAACAAAGTATTTGAATATTGCCATCTGTATTCACACTAATTTCAACTAAAGGATTTACATCTTGAACAGGGATAACTTTATAAATTTTGTTATCTTCAATATGGAACATACATTCATTGTTAGAACGTGATAGATAACGTAAATTTTCTTGGAAACAAAATTCTTTTGGAACTGCTATAGATAATGCGCTATTATATTCTGCTGTCATATGAATTCCACCTGCAACTTTTCTAATGTAAGCAATTTTTTCTTCATTTCTAATCCACCCCTAAATCCGGTTAGTTTCCCATTCTTCCCAATAACGCGGTGACAAGGAATGGTAATAAGAAGAGGGTTAGCAGCAATAGCAGAAGCAACGGCGCGCACAGCTTTAGGTTTTTGAATTCTTTCAGCAATTTCTGTATAAGAATAGGTCTTTCCATAAGGAATTTCACGTACCGCATTCCAAACAGATGATTGAAAATTAGTTCCATAAGCATCGATAGGGAATGTAAAAGTTTCTCGCTTGCTTTCTAAATATTCGATAATTTCTTTCGTATATATTTGCAAGTAATCTGGACTATGGATCAATATATGTTGGGGCAGTTTTTTTCTAGCCCATATATTTAATTCTTCAAAGTTTTCGTCTTGTGATCCAATGAAACATAGTCCATTTTCAGTTGCAGCAATATGAAATCGCCAATTTTTATGTGTAAGTAGCGTCCAATATATATAATTATTTTTGTAGGAATTCATTATCGTATCCCTCTTTCATTTCGTTCTTTTTTCGATATTCAGTAGGAGTAAATCCGGTTTTCTTTTTAAATAAAGTTGCGAAATACTCTGGGTTTTCTATCCCGACAGCAGTACTAATTTCTTTAATAGATTGATTTGTGTGTAAAAGGTATTCGGTTGCTTTAAGAACCCTGAATTGTTGTATATATTCTATAGGAGTTAGCCCTATTATTCTTTTGAAAGTACGCTGTAAATGAAAAGGGCTACCATGACACATTTCCGCAAGCATGTCGAGAGTTAAGGATTCGTCATAATGCTTTTCGATATAGTCTTTAATTTGTTCTACCCACTCTTCATTAGGTAAAGTGATCCCGTTTGGCTTACAACGTTTGCACGGGCGAAAGTTTTCACTTAATGCTTGTTCTGCATGATGAAAAATTCGTACATTGTTTCTATTCGGTATTCTTGATTTGCATGATGGCCTGCAAAAGATTCCAGTTGATTTCACAGCATAAAAGAATTTGCTATCATAGGAAGAATCATTATGAATAATTGCATGCCAATACTCACTCGTTAATGTTAACCCTTCATTGTGCAAAAACATCACCTCTGAAAGTAGTATAACCTGAATAAAGTGCGTATGTACGTATTTACAAATGTAAGAGCAAGATTACAAAGATGAACATATGATTGTTTTTCTATTTTGTGATAGCATGAACTTTGAAAGTGAACATCAAGAGGAGGACTATAAGTGAAGTTAATTTCATGGAATGTAAATGGTTTACGTGCAGTTATTGCAAAGGGTGGATTTTTAGAATATCTCGAAGAATCTAATGCAGATATATTTTGTCTGCAAGAGATTAAATTGCAAAGTGGCCAAATTGATTTAAATCTAGAGGGATATTATACATACTGGAATTACGCTGTGAAAAAAGGGTATTCGGGAACGGCTATTTTTACAAAAAAAGAACCGCTTTCTGTTACATACGGCTTAGAAATTGAAGAGCATGATCAAGAAGGGCGACTTATTACATTAGAATTCGAAGATTTTTACATGATCACGTTATATACACCAAATTCAAAACGTGGATTAGAACGATTAGATTACAGAATGAAATGGGAAGATGATTTCAGATCCTATATCAAACGATTAGATGAGAAAAAACCAGTTATTTTTTGTGGAGACCTAAATGTTGCTCATAAAGAAATCGATTTAAAAAATCCAAAAAGTAATCGTAAAAACCCTGGATTCTCCGATGAGGAACGAGAGAAATTTACATGTATTTTAGAAGAAGGATTTATTGATACGTATCGTTACCTTTATTCTGATCAAGAAGGTGCATACTCGTGGTGGTCGTATCGTATGGGCGCGAGAGCGAAAAATATCGGATGGCGTTTAGATTATTTTGTTGTTTCGGAAAGAATGAAAGACCAAATAACAGAAGCGAAAATTAATAGTGAAGTAATGGGATCAGACCATTGTCCAGTTGAATTACATATAAATTTCTAAAAAAAGAAGTATCTCCCTAAAATCAGGCGGATACTTCTTTTTTTAATTCAGTTTGTTAAAATTTTTCAAATCATTCTTGAAATAATTTCATATTAAATATATACTTAGTAACGATAATCATTATCAGTAGAAACGGTTATCAAGTGATGAAGGTGTAAAAGAATTATAGTCTAGGGGAAGTGAACGTGAATGAGTTCTGGATAAAATTATTAATCTAATGAAATATATATTTGAGACAAGGTTCATATAGTTAAATTTTATTGAGAATATAGTTTGAAAATTCGAGAGGAGACATATAAAGATGAACAAGAAATTATTTACTTTAGGGATGGTTACAGTTTTAAGTGTAGGTTTAGCGGCATGTAATAGTGCGGATAAAACTTCAGGCGAGCAAAAACAACAGACAAAAGCTACGGAAACGAAAAAAGATGAAAAACGAAAAATTACATATTTAGGTAAAGAATATACAGTGCCAGCAAAAGTAGATAAAATTGCGACAGCTAGTTTAGAGTCAATGGAAGATGCGGCGGTACTTGGAATTAAACCAGTTGGTGCCATTACTGTAGGTGGTAAATTACCAAAATACCTTGAAAAAGAGTTAGAAGGTGCGAAATCTGTTGGTGAGAAAATGCAACCAAATTTCGAAACATTACTACAATTAAAACCAGATGTTATTACATCGAGTACGAAATTCCCAGCAGAAACAGCTGAAAAGTTTACGAAAGTAGCTCCTACATTCCCGGTATCACACGTTTCAACAAATTGGGAAGATAACTTAAAGTTAATGGGAGAATTAACTGGTAAAAAAGATAAAGCAGAAAAAATTATTAAAGACTACAATTCGGACGCTGAAAAAGCAAAAGCAAAACTAGGAGATAAGTTAAAAGATAAAAAAGTACTTGTCATTAGATTAAGAGCAAACGAATTATTCTTATATCCAGATGGAGTATACTTCAACCCTGTAATTTATAAAGATCTTGGACTAACTGCTCCAGAACAATTGAAAACTGTAAAAGCACAAGAGAAAATTTCATTTGAAAAACTTGCTGAACTTAACCCAGATTATATTTTCTTACAATATGAGGCAAGTGAAAATAAAAACCCGAAAGTGTTAGAAGAAATTGAAAGTAATCCAATTTGGCAAAGTATGAATGCTGCGAAGGAAAAGAAAGTATTTGTAAATGTTGTAGATCCAATGGCACAAGGTGGTACTGCTTGGAGTAAAACAGCATTCTTAAAAGAAGCAGTGAAAAATTTATCTAAATAATACAATAAGTAAGGTGCGTTGAATGATATGCAGAAAACAAATGCAGTACCAGTAACCATATTATGTATAGCACCCATACTCATCTTATTTACAGTTATACTTTCGATTTTGTATGGGGCGAAAAGTATTGATGCTGAAACAGTGTGGAACGCATTATTTCATTTTGATTCAAGCGATGTAAATCATAATATTATTATTACTTCACGTTTACCAAGGGTAGTTGCAGCTCTTTTAGTCGGAGCATTTCTAGCCATATCAGGAGCACTTATGCAGGGGATGACAAGAAACTATCTTGCATCCCCTTCTATTATGGGTGTGACGGATGGCGCTGCCTTTGTTATTACACTTTGTATGATCTTTCTTCCGGGAATGTCATCAATTGGTATGGTTTTATGTTCAATGATTGGTTCTGCACTAGGAGCCGGTATCGTGTTTGGTTTTGGTTCGCTCCTTCAAAATGGCTTATCACCAGTTAGGTTAGCGATTATAGGGACAGTTATTGGAACATTTTTAAGCAGTGTATCGGCTGCAATGGCTTCATATTTTCAAATTTCTCAAAATGTTAGTTTTTGGTTTAATGCAAAATTAGATCAAGTAGATCCTAATATCATTAAAATCACGATACCGTTTGGGATAATTGGAATAATTTTAGCGCTGTTAATATCAAAATCTATTACCATTCTTTCATTAGGCGAAGAGGTTTCTATTAATTTAGGGCAGCGTACAAAACTAGTTAAAGCGATGGCAATTTTATCAGTTATCTTTTTAACAGGAACAGCAGTTGCTTTAGTGGGGAAAGTTGGTTTTGTAGGTTTAATTATTCCGCACATTACTCGCTTTATAATTGGGGTAGATTATAAGTGGATTTTGCCATGTGCAGGCGTTATTGGTGGCGTTTTCTTAGCGTTATGTGATGTTTTAAGTAGATTTGTAAATTATCCATTTGAAACGCCAATTGGAGTCGTAACATCTTTAATTGGAATTCCTTTCTTCCTTTATTTAATTCGTACAAGAGGAGGAGAGAGACATGCTTAAAAGTTCAAGTCAACGTTTTGGAATGACGATGGGGATTATTGTATTTTTAATACTATGTGCCATTTACATTAGTTTAACGAATGGTACGTTTGATATTACGATTACAGATGTATTTAAAACACTTTTTAGAATTGATCCAGTACCAGAACATGATTTAGTTATTTTTGAGTTTCGCCTTCCGCGTATTGTAATTGCTGGATTAGTAGGATTAGGCCTTGGTGTTGCGGGTGCCGTTATTCAAGGGATTACAAGAAATGGATTGGCAGACCCAGGTATTTTAGGCGTAAACGCCGGAGCAGGAACAGCCATCGTTATTTTTATGTTTTTCTTTCAAGGGCAACTAAAGAGCACAGATTGGATTTCTATAATGATGATGCCTATGTTTGGTTTAATAGGTGGATTAGGTGCAGCGCTAATCATTTATTTGTTTTCTTGGAAAAACGGTAAGTTAGATTCGCAACGACTGTTATTAACAGGGATTGCAATCGGTTCAGGGTTTGGAGCATTCTCTATGTATTTATCACTCAAAATGAAGTCAACCGATTTCGAGATGGCTGCAGTGTGGGTGTCTGGAAGTATATATAGTGCAAACTGGAAGTATATTGTGGCTATGTTACCATGGCTTATTATCTTAATTCCGCTTATACAAAAGAAAGCTTATTTATTAGATTTATTTCAATTGGAAGAAACGAGTATTACAAGTTTAGGTGTTTCAGTAGAAAGAGAGAAATCGATTTTACTGTTAAGTAGTATCGGACTTGTGAGCGCATGTGTTGCTGTTTCAGGGAGTATTGGTTTTATTGGACTAATGGCACCGCATATAGCGAAAAGACTTGTCGGTATTCAACATAAGTATATAATTCCTACGTGCGGCGTAATAGGAATGTTTCTTGTAATTGCTTCAGACTTTATTGCGAAAACAGTTTTCACACCTGTAGAGCTACCAGTTGGAATCGTTATTTCTATTGTCGGTGTACCGTATTTCTTATATTTACTTTATAAGGCGAAAGCGTAAGAGGAGGAATAAAAGTGAGTATTTTAAGTGCAAAAAATTTAGAAACAAGTTATGAAAAGCTTACAGTGTTTCGCGATTTAAATGTGGAAATACAAGAAGGAAAAGTAACGACAATTATAGGTCCAAACGGTTGCGGTAAATCGACATTGTTAAAAACAATGGGAAGAATTTTAAAACAAAAAAGCGGAAAAGTATATTTGCAAGGGCAAGATTTACATACAATTCCAACGAAAGAAATTGCGAAGCAGTTAGCTTTACTCCCGCAAACGCCAATTGCACCAGGTGAACTTAAAGTGGAAGAATTAATTTCTTATGGACGCTATCCACATCGAAATAACGTAAATAAGTTAACGACAAAAGATAAAGAAATGATTGATTGGGCATTAGATATAACGAAAACTTCTGAATTTCGGACGAGAAAAATTGCAAATTTATCGGGCGGTCAAAGACAAAAGGTATGGCTAGCGATGGCATTAGCACAAGAGACAGAAGTGTTGCTATTAGATGAGCCAACTACATACCTTGATATGTCTCATCAATTAGATGTATTACAAATTGTGGAGAAGTTAAATAAAGAACATAATTGTACGGTTGTTATGGTATTACATGATATTAATCATGCAGCAAGGTTTTCAGATGAAATTATTGCAATGAAGGAAGGAGAAATTGTTATAACTGGTAGCCCAGAAGAAATCATTACAAATGAAGTGTTAAAAGAAGTATTTCATATTGATGCGCGTGTCATGATTGATCCGTATAACGGGGCTCCTGTTTGTTTCGGTTATGATAGCGTTGTATCTCAAGAAGAAAAAATCGAAATATATGTAACAAGTTAAAAAGGGGGGGATAGGGTGAATACTACAGTTGAAAAACAGCAGATTATAACATCTAATACAGAGCAGTGGAAAATGTATTCAAAATTAAAAGGTAAAGAATATCAAATTCATATTTCAAAGCCGAGGCAACCAGCACCGGATTCAGGATATCCTGTCATTTACGTATTAGATGGCAATGCCTTTTTTCAAACATTTCATGAAGCAGTTAAAATACAATCAGTAAGAGCGGAAAAAACCGGTGTTTCACCAGCTGTTATAGTAGGAGTGGGTTATCCAATTGAAGGCGCATTTTCAGGGGAAGAAAGATGCTATGATTTTACGCCTAGCGTAATTTCAAAAGATGCTCCTTTAAAACCAGATGGTAAACCGTGGCCTAAAACAGGAGGAGCACATAATTTCTTTACTTTTATTGAAGAAGAACTGAAACCACAAATTGAAAAGAATTTTGAGATTGATAAAGGTAAGCAAACGTTATTTGGGCATTCTTTAGGTGGACTATTTGCTCTCCATATACTATTTACAAACTTAAATGCTTTTCAAAATTATTTTATTAGTAGTCCATCTATATGGTGGAATAATAAATCTGTACTTGAAAAAGAAGAGAACCTTATACATGAATTAAACAATGCTAAGTTTGAAACAGGAGTGTTCCTTACAGTTGGGTCACTAGAACGAGAGCATATGGTTGTAGGTGCAAATGAATTATCAGAGCGCCTTCTCCAAGTAAACCACGATAAACTTAAATTTAAGTTTTATGAAGCTGAAGGGGAGAATCATGCATCTGTTGTGCCGACGTCTTTAAGTAAAGGATTGAGATTTATTAGTTACGTATAGGAAAAAAGGTAAGCAATTGCTTACCTTTTTTCCTTATTGTTTAAAGGCAACGTATCCATCAATTAAAAAACTAGTGAAAAAGTGAGTCATTTGAGTAAAGCCACATTCCTCCATAATGGTTAATAAATTAGCTTCGGAAATAGGAAATATTTCTGTTTCAAAAGAATTTTCAAATCGGTCCCAATCTTCTAATGGAATTTGATTTTGCATCATATGGTTGCGCCAAGCATGTAATTGTGTAGAAAACATACTTGTATGGGGTACACCATTTATTGAAGAGAGAAAGAATGGCGCACCAGGCTTTAGGCGACTACTAATATCATTAATAAGTTCTTTTTTCTCCTTATTAGTTGGAATGAAGTGCAGGACAAGCATACAGGTGGCAGCGTCAAATAACTGATTTGGTAATAATGTATGGATAGTTCCATGTACAAGATGAACATGGTTTTGTATGCCTTCGTTTTTAATTCTTTTTTTAGCTAACTGTAGCATGCTTTCAGATGGATCGACCCCTGTAAAAGATAAATTGTTATTTTGTTTGCCTATTGAGAGAATTTCTTGTCCGCCACCAGCACCTATAACTAGTAAATTTGGATTCATGTTTTTTATAGGGAGTGTAGTAAATAAAAAATGGTTCATCATTTCATATAGGTGGTAGTAGCCTGGGATTTTACATGGAATTCTTTGTTCATATGAATTTACGGTAGTATCATTCCAATTCATTTTTAACCTCCTAAGTATGTGTTTTATAGGTTTATTATGAAATGAAATTATGAAGGGGAACAATCCCGTAAATCTGGGGGGGAAGAGGATGCATGAAAAAACAATGAAAGAAATTAAAATGGTAGCGAATCATATAAGTTCTATAAGATCATTTCAAGAGTCATTTCTCCACTTGATACGTAAAGTTATTGATTTTGACGCCGCTTGTTTTACAACTATAGACCCAATTTCTTTTTTATCTACTGGGGCATTTACCGATGAGAGTGTTGAAAAGATTCATCCACAATTGTTTATGAATGAATTTTTAGAAGATGATTTTAATAAATTTAAATGTTTAACAGAACACTCTCCTCATGTTGCTTCTCTAAGTATGGCGACAAATGGTGAACAAAAGAAAAGCTCTAGATACCGAAATATTTTAAAACCAGCAAGTTTTGGAGATGAATTAAGGGGCGTTTGTATGAGTAAGGGGAAATGTTATGGCCATCTTAGTTTATTTCGAGGAAGTATAAGTCCCGCTTTTCATATCGATGATTGTAAGTACTTAGCAACGATAGTCCCAATCGCTGGAGAGGCTTTAAAGAAGACAGTTTCTATACCTTTTTCAGAAGAGAAGGTGATAGGCACAGGTACGATTATAGTAAGTGAGGATTTTAGTGTATTATATTGGAATCAAGGTGGCAGCGAGTGGCTTTCAAATCTTAGAAAGCATGAACAGTTAAATATAAAAGAAATACCAAGGCCAATACGTGCGGTTTGTTCGAAAGTAAAGGCTAACGAGTATAATGTAGGGTGTATGAATAGAGAAGAAAACGTTTGTCTACCTTTAGCCTATGGCCATTTTTTAATCATTCGGGCTAGTAAGTTAGAACGTACAAGTAGTTTTCAAGGTGGTTATATTGTTCTATTCGAAAGAGCAAGACCGGAAGAGATTTTTCCACTTATTATGGAAGCTTATAGTTTTACAATACGTGAGAAGCAAGTAATACGTAAAATTCTTACAGGTATGTCGACAAAGGAATTAGCCCAAGAACTTTGTATATCTATATACACGGTACAAGATCATTTAAAATCCATTTTTGAAAAGACTGGGGTAAGTAGCAGAAATGAACTTGTGTGGGAAGTATTTTCGAAGTTTTGCTTTGATGTCAATGAATGAAAATAAAACAACTCTACAAAGATCACATGAAGTACGGTGGATGAGTTGTAGGATTGGACTTAAAAAGGTTATGGATGAAACGTTCCATAACCTTTTTTGATATGTAGAATTGTCCTTTTTGAACGTTTTGTTTCAACTTTTCGTCTAAAGAGACAAAAAGTTGTCACAATTCGGTCACAATTAGCATAAACATAAAATAGACGAAATGAACTTATTTCCAAAAAAGCTTAGTTCATTCCAATCATGATTCGTAGAGCTGCAAAAGCATGGATTAAAAGTTCACTATATTTTCAAGGAGGTAGATCGTATGAAAACTATTCTTGCTATCGCTGGGCTTATTTGGGTTTTATCACATGGAATTCCAATTTATGAAGGAGAACAAATTCGCAGTGCTCTGAATAAAAATTTTAATGAATATCATGTTATTGATCGGCAAGATAATGTTGTGACAGTTCGTGTAAATGACTGTTTTCATACGGTAACCGTGGAAGGAACTTCAGTAGTGAATGATGAAAAAGTATGTGATCAGCAATAATTATATATAGAAGGAAAAAAGTCTCAATTTATACACGTATAAATTGAGACTTTTGTATTTATGGATGAATAATAAGAGGGGATGGATAATCCCCTCTTATTATTTTTTTGAAAAAAGGAAAGGGTATCATGATAATTGAGGCTGAGAAGCTAATAAGTTGTTAAGAATAGGCATAAAGTGTAAATATACTCTTATGGGGTATCATGCGTAGATATTTAATGCTATAATTGGTATACTCATAAAAACAATTGTTTTATTGGATGAAGAGAAACTTTAAGAAGGTGATAATATGGATCATAAAGAGAATGAAGCAGTAACACATAGATCAGAAAAAGAAAAAGAACAGATTATAAATAGATTAAAGAGAATTGAAGGACAGGTTCGCGGTATTCAAAATATGATTGAAAATGATCGTTATTGCGTGGATATTTTAGTGCAAATTTCAGCGATTAATGCAGCGATGAAAAAAGTAGGAATGGGCGTTCTCAAAAATCATACGAGTCATTGTGTTTCAGGAGCTATTAAAAATGGAAATGGTGACGAAGCAATTGAAGAATTAATGACAGTATTTGAACGTTTTTCAAAAGCGTAAAAACAAGCTAGTATTTAACTGGCTTGTTTTTTTGTTTACCCTTATATTGGATTTTGGTGTATTGTAGTGAAAAAGTGTGTGTAAAATAAACTTTTAGAAAATAATTGAAAAATCATGATATAAAACCATTGATTACCTTAGGGGGGTATGGTAAGATGTAATTGTGATTAACAAACAATGAATAAACAAGAGGAGGATTTTAAATGGAACAGTTAACATTACAAGTTGAAGGTATGTCTTGTGGACATTGTGTAAATGCTATCGAAAGCAGTGTGAAAGAGCTAAACGGTGTTGAACAAGTGAAGGTTCAATTAGCAGAAGGAACTGTTGAAGTTACTATCGATTCGTCTGCTGTAACATTAAAAGATATCGTTGCTGTAATCGAAGATCAAGGATACGATGTTCAATAATTATTTTTAGATATGGAGATAAATCGTACTTTAAATGAAGTACGATTTATTTTGCTAATAATTATACCTCATAAGGGTATATAGAGGTGAGAGACATGAATGAAAAAAAAGAGGCCAATCTTCAAATATCAGGAATGACATGTGCGGCATGTGCAAATAGAATTGAAAAAGGTCTAAAAAAAGTAGAAGGTGTTCATGAGGCAAATGTAAATTTTGCGCTTGAAAAAACAAAAATAATGTACGATCCAACTAAAACAAATCCGCAACAATTTAAAGAAAAAGTTGAATCGTTAGGATATGGAATTGTAAGTGATAAAGCTGAATTTACTGTTTCAGGAATGACATGTGCAGCATGTGCAAATAGAGTTGAAAAGCGTTTAAATAAGTTAGATGGTGTGAACAAGGCGACAGTAAATTTTGCTTTAGAATCAGCCACAGTAGACTTTAATCCTGATGAAGTTAATGTAAATGAAATGAAGAGCGTGATTACGAAGCTAGGATATAAATTAGAAGTGAAACCAGATGATCAAGATGCATCAACTGATCATCGATTACAAGAAATTGAGCGACAAAAGAAGAAGTTTATTATTTCGTTTATTTTATCTTTCCCATTATTGTGGGCAATGGTTAGTCATTTCTCATTTACTTCGTTTATTTATTTACCAGATATGTTAATGAACCCTTGGGTGCAACTAACACTTGCAACTCCTGTTCAATTTATCATTGGTGGACAGTTTTATGTTGGGGCTTATAAAGCGTTACGCAATAAAAGTGCTAATATGGATGTTCTCGTGGCGCTTGGAACGTCGGCCGCCTATTTCTATAGTGTATATTTAAGTATTCAATCTATTGGTTCTTCGGAACATATGACAGATTTATATTTTGAAACGAGTGCGGTACTTATTACATTAATTATTTTAGGTAAATTATTTGAAGCGAAAGCAAAAGGGCGCTCATCAGAAGCGATTAAAAAATTGATGGGTTTACAAGCGAAGACAGCTACAGTTGTGCGAGATGGAACAGAAATAAAAATTTTGATTGAAGAAGTAGTAGCTGGTGATATCGTCTATGTAAAGCCTGGTGAAAAAATCCCAGTAGATGGGGAAATTGTAGAAGGAAAGTCAGCGATAGATGAATCGATGTTAACAGGCGAAAGTATTCCGGTTGATAAAACAATTGGAGATGGAGTAATCGGTTCTACAATAAATAAAAATGGGTTTTTAAAAGTGAAAGCCACTAAGGTAGGCAGAGATACTGCATTAGCTCAAATTATTAAAGTAGTAGAAGAGGCTCAAGGTTCAAAAGCTCCTATTCAAAGGGTAGCAGATCAAATTTCAGGTATTTTCGTACCAGTTGTAGTTGTGATTGCAATTATCACATTTGCAGTGTGGATGCTATTTGTTACACCTGGTGATTTTGGCGGAGCACTTGAGAAAATGATTGCCGTACTTGTTATCGCTTGTCCGTGTGCATTAGGGCTTGCAACGCCTACATCTATTATGGCAGGATCAGGAAGATCGGCTGAGTATGGTATTTTATTTAAGGGCGGGGAGCATTTAGAAGCAACACACCGATTAGATACAGTTATTCTAGATAAAACAGGTACTGTGACAAACGGGAAGCCGGTGTTAACAGATGTAATTGTAGCAGATGGATTCCGTGAAGAAGAAATACTACGTTTAGTAGGGGCAGCAGAAAGAAATTCTGAACATCCACTTGCAGAAGCGATTGTAGAAGGAATTAAAGAAAAGAAAATTGATATCCCAAGTTCAGAAACGTTTGAAGCGATTCCAGGATTCGGTATCGAATCAGTTGTAGAAGGAAAACAATTATTAATTGGCACACGTCGATTAATGAAGGAATTCAATATTGATATTGAAGAAGTTTCTAAATCAATGGAAGCGCTAGAACGAGAAGGAAAAACAGCAATGCTTATTGCAATCGATAAAGAATATGCCGGTATAGTTGCCGTTGCAGATACTGTGAAAGATACTTCAAAAGCAGCTATCGCAAGACTGAAAAAAATGGGTCTAGACGTTGTGATGATTACAGGAGATAATACACAAACTGCTCAGGCGATTGCAAAGCAAGTTGGTATTGATCACGTAATTGCAGAAGTATTGCCAGAAGGAAAAGCAGAAGAAGTGAAAAAACTCCAAGCACAAGGTAAGAAAGTAGCAATGGTTGGAGATGGAATAAATGATGCTCCTGCTCTTGCTACGGCGGATATCGGTATGGCAATTGGAACAGGAACGGATGTAGCGATGGAAGCGGCAGATATTACGTTAATCCGTGGGGATTTAAATAGTATTGCTGATGCGATCTTTATGAGTAAAATGACGATAAGAAATATTAAACAAAATTTATTCTGGGCATTAGCTTATAACGCGTTAGGAATTCCAATCGCGGCATTAGGCTTCTTAGCACCTTGGGTTGCTGGAGCAGCGATGGCATTTAGTTCTGTATCCGTTGTATTAAATGCATTAAGATTACAAAGAGTTAAATTAAAGTCTTAAAAAGCTACATTAAAGTAATTGAATAGAATTAAAAAACAATACTTTGAATAAGTATTGTTTTTTTGTTCGTATAGAAATTAAAACGATATAATAAAGAAGAAATATGGAATCGTATGTAGTAGAAAAGTTAAGAGGTAGTTTGGTAAGGAGACTTATATATGTTAAAAGATATTATAGTTAGAACATTTCAGAAAGAAGATTTAGAGCAAGTATTACAATTGTTCTATGAGACAGTTCATACGGTTAATGCAAAAGATTATAATGAGTTACAGCTACAGGCGTGGGCACCAAATCGACTAGATAGAGAAAGCTGGTTAAAGTCTTTAGAGAAGAATATTAGTTATGTAGCGGATCATAACGGTGTGATATTGGGATTTGGGGATTATAACGATGATCATTACGTAGATCGTTTATTTACACATAAAGATTATCAAGGGAAAAGAGTCGCTTCATACATACTACAGATGTTAGAAAAAGAAGCAGTGAAATTGGGGCATAGGGAGATATATACAGAGGCGAGCATTACCGCAAAACCTTTTTTTAAAAGTAAAGGTTTTATTTGCATAAAAGAACAAAAGAAACAGCATAATGGTCAGATTTTTATTAATTATGTTATGAAAAAAATATCCTTCTCATAAATGAGAAGGATATTTTTCATTATTTTACAGCTTCTTTTAGTTCTTTACCAGCTTTGAAAGCAGGTACTTTAGAAGCTGCGATTTGCATTTCTTCACCAGTTTGTGGGTTACGGCCTGTACGAGCAGCTCTTTCGCGAACTTCGAATGTACCGAATCCGATAAGTTGTACTTTTTCACCAGCAGCTAAAGTGTTAGTGATTGATTCTACTACAGTTTGTACAACTACAGTAGCTTCTTTTTGAGAAATCTCAGCATTTTGTGCTACGTTTTTAATTAATTCTGTTTTGTTCATGTTTTTCACCTCATATGTAAATAATGCTATTTAAGTTGTTATTATAACGTATAAAACATTCGAGAACAAGTGTACGTACATATATTCGCAAAAAAAATGAAATTTGTAATATTTTTTAGGACACTTTATAGACATTCCATTTAAGCGGATAGAGATTTGTTCTTCATTTCAGTCTTCTCTTGATGAGAAGGTAGTTTCTTATTATAAGATATGAAGTAAGGTAGTGCTACAAATAACATACCCCCTACTAAATTTCCAAAGAAAACAAAAATAAAGTTTGGAAAATATTCAGCCCAAGTGAAATGACCGGCAAAAATCGCAGCTGGGATGACAAACATATTGGCTACAACGTGTTGAAATCCAATCGCAACAAAAGTCATAACTGGGAACCAAATACCGATAATCTTTCCGATAAATTCTTTACTTCCCATACTGAGCCAAACAGCTAAACAAACGAGCCAATTACATCCGATTGCAGAAATAAATGCTTGCAATGGTGTATCTTGTAGTTTCGCTTGAGCGATAGAAATAGTTTTCGCTAAAAAAGCTCCTTCAGTTAAGCCGACGATATGACCGAAAAAATAGGCTACGAATACAGCTCCTATGAAATTGCTAAATGTAACAATAACTAAATTTCGTATGAAATAAAATAAAGTAATTTTCTTTTGGAACCAGGCCATAGAAACTGTCATCATGTTACCAGTAACTAGTTCACCGCCTGCAAGAATAACGAGAATAAGACCAATAGGGAATACAGCAGCGCCTAGAAAACTAGAAAATGATCCCCAATATTTTGGCATTGTCCCAATAACATGAATATCGAGTAAATACCCTAATGAGATAAAAGCACCACCAAAAAAACCAAGAATTAGCATAGGGAGCAATGATAAATGACCTTTTTTCCTTCCTGAATTCGCAGCAAGTTTCGTAATTTCTTCTGGTGTAAATACAGACATGAATAACCCCTCCGTAATAAAATGATGGAATGAATAGAAAAAATTCAAAAATCTACGTATTATAAAAATATGTTATGACTTCTGTATAAAATTGTCAAAGTGAATAGAGAGGGAACGACATATTGATAACATTGTTCATGTTGTCACATTAATGTAACAATAAGGATTTAAAGTGTTTCTAGAGGTGAAAACATGAATACGAATCATGTAAAAAAAGAACGAAAAAAATCAATCGTAAAGATATTTATTATTATTTTTATAAGTATATTAATGATACCAGTAAGTTTGTATTATTATGCGACAGAAATAGAACGAAAATTAGTAACAGTTACGTGGAATGAAATAGAAGCTTCTGCAATTCCTAAAGAATTTAATAATAAAAAAATATTACAGTTTTCAGATGTACATTTAGGACCAGAGTTTACACTGAAACAACTTGAACATTTAGTGGAGAAGATGAATGAATTACATCCAGATATAGTAGTTTTTACTGGAGATTTAATAGATAAATTTGGGTCTTATAGTGCGGAAAGAGAAGAAGCGAAGGCTATTTTGCAGAAAATTTACGCTCCCTTAGGGAAATATGCTGTGTTTGGGAATCATGATAGGGGCGGGGGCGGTAGTTTATTTTACAAAAAATATATGGAGGAAGCTGGTTTTTCTGTATTAGTAAATGAAGTGCAGAAAATTAAAGTGGAAAACGGCAAATATATTACAATATCAGGTTTGGATGATTTTCTATTAGGGAAGCCGCAAATAGATTCAACTTTAAAAAACTTGAAACAAAATGATTTCAACATGTTATTAGTACATGAGCCGGATGTTGTAACCAAAATCAATCGTTACCCAGTTGATCTTCAACTGTCAGGACATAGTCACGGAGGACAAGTCCAAATTCCTTTTGTAGGTCCGTTAATTACTACCAAACTAGCTGAGAACTATGTTGAAGGTATGTATGAAGTAGAGGGGAAGAGTAAGCCGTTATATTTATATGTAAATCGTGGCATTGGGACTACTAGGATGCCTGTTAGATTTTGGAGTGTACCTGAACTTTCAATTTTTGTGTTGAAGCAAAATAGTGACTAGAATAGTAGGAGGACTTTTAGAGAAAGTTCTCTTTTTTTAATGGTTAAATACTGAATATTATGTAAGTTTTGTTTAAAGTGTTAAATAAAGAAAGGGGAATTTCTAGGATAGAAACATGGCATAAAGAATTGGAAAGTTTATATAACCAAATAGTTTCATGACGAAGAGATTTTCATCAATATCCAGAGCTATCGTTGCAAGAAATAGAAACGCCGAGAAAAATAGCTGAAATCTTAAAAAGTTTTCATATTGATGTGAAAACAAATATCGGGAGCAGAGGAGTAATCGGCGTAATTGAAGGTGGAAGACCTGGGAAGACGATAGCGCTACGTGCTGATTTTGATGAACAAGCAATGTTAATTGGTGGTAAATTACTTTTAAGTCTTGTGAATAGTTATGTAAGAGATGAAAAAGAATCTCTTCATCATGTAGAAGTGAAAAAGTAATTTACATAAATAAAAAACAACAATAGGT
>NZ_QPEL01000073.1:0-16246 GCF_008368965.1 Bacillus sp. AY2-1
TAGTAATAACGTTTTACTCTTTAAGAAAAAGGGTGGTGGTTTGATAGGCCTTAGCCCAGAAGGATTAGTAGCTTTAGGAGTTGCACGTTTTGCCGATACTCTTAGTGAACATAATACTATTGAGATAAATAATCAAGAATACGATTTGGCAATATATTCCTTTGGGAAAAGATATAAGAGAACTTTTTTCCCTATTTATAAATAAGAATCATTTAGCTTTATTTATAAGGGATTCGTTCCAAATAAAATACTATGTAAAACAGAAAAGTTTTCTAACTCAAAAAACCTTGTATGGTTATTCTGCCATATAGCATTTTTATTATGTATAAAACTTCAAACTATAAATTTTTTTAATCGCAAAGACAAATATTCACCTTATACATTTGAACTATCTCAATAAAATTGACAACATAATAAGAGCTTTTTAAAAATTAAATATGGAAGAGATGGCTCCAATATTATACCGGAGTCCTCTCTTTTTATATCTTTTAATAACAATAGTGACTATATGTACCTTTATAAATTCAATTCTAATTTGAATGTACAGGAATGCTTAACGATTTTATATGCGAATTTATCTCTCATATAGCTGAAAAAGACTTTATTCAAGCTTATCTAAACAGTGTCCTCTTTATGACATCGAGTGTTTGAATCTAACAACTTAACTACATATAAAGTATGTCCCCTAATCACTCTTGCAATTTCCGCCATCGTTCCCCCCTAGATTTTTACATATCGTATATTCTTATATGACTTTTTCCATACATTCATGTTGATTCCTAAAGAATTCCTCCGTCATTAAGTTATATTCGTGCATGATTAGTACGCTCGATATTTAATTTATTTTGACTCCCTTCTTGTTTCCAAATAATTTAATGCCAGTTTAATGAATTGCGTATCACATTTTTATTGTTTCTTCAAATGATTTTTCAAGTTCATTTACATTCTTTTTTATCACTTAATGCATTCATTTTAACGAGCCTCACTTTTATGAAACTACTATAAATACCTATTTCATCCACAATTTCGTATACAGAAATAATAGCTTTTTATTGAGAATTAAATCGATATTTTTTGTATTACCGGTATATATTTTCATAATGTGATTAGCGTTTCTTTTTCAATACCTCCTTTTCGATTTCCTCTAACTTTTTAAAATTGGAGATCCTTTTCCCTAAATACAATATGAATTTCCGCTTTCTTTAGTTTTTTCCAAATAACAATTAAATTAGAATGAGGACGACTTGTACGTCCTTTCCCATGCAGTTCTTCGAAGAGGTGTTCTTTTTAGACTGTTCATAGACTTTCTAGCAACGAATTAGGCATAATTTTAATTTGCCCTTTCCAATTATATGCAAAAGTTATTCTGAAAAGAAATCTGTGTAGATTCTTTACTAGTTGTTTCTAGTGACTTTCATTATAAAAAAGATAACTTATTTTCTATTTATCTTTTACATTGTTTTAGCGAAGGATAAGATACAAATCCATATAAAAACCCCAGATAGGCAATTTATTTGATGTTTGCACTATCTGGGGTATGATTCACCAATATATTACGTATTGACGTTAATTACGATAAAGTAAGTGTCGTACAATATCTCCAGGGTGTAACACAAATAAAGGTCCCCAAGAAGGATTAGAATCATGCATTGCTTTTAACGACGTAATCATCCTATCAAAAATCACAGCAACATCTCCATCTTTAGCAATAGCGGCTGTAACAGCAGCAGCAACTATATGAGCCGCATAAATTCCTGATTTGTATTCTTCAGGCAACGAACCCAATGTATTTAATGAAGAGCGTAACTGGGCAACAATTAACTCATCTTTATTTTTCCAGTTTTGAATCTGATTTAAACTATGGTTTTCCAGACTAATTAATTTTCTCTTCACTATAGTAGAAGCAACAATTTGAGCTGATTTCTTAGCCTCATCATTACTTATTGCTATTCCCTCTAGTTGAATCTCTGAGAGATCTTTATCTACTTCAGTTTCAATTATCTTCTCCCATTCTTTCGCTTGATCAAATTCAAGCAACCCTACAGCATACGCTCCTAAATATCCTCTTAATATATCAGCTGGATGACGATCTTGATCAGGTCCCTCATTTCTAAGGATAGCTTGTCTTGTAAAGGCCGCATTTAAACCACGAAAATAACCGACTAAACCTATCGCTGCCGCAGGACCTAAATTCAATATACCTAAAACATCAGACGCAGTTTCATCAATACGGGAAGCCCAATATTCAGATAAATCATGTCCAAAATTTTGTTCCTCCAACTCTGTTCTTACACTTTCAGCTAACTCAGCCAGTAATCCAGTATCAGCATGTAATATGTCATGACCGCCTGTTTCATGTCCTATACTTGACCAAGCCAAAAGACCTTGTGTCGCATTAACTGGCGGGAGATTAACAACAGCTACCTCCACCCCAAAAATAGAAGTTGCATCTACTGGCCAAGTATATGGGCCAGCCTTTGGATTTCCCCATTTAACAAGTGGCGGAATAATACTCAAATCTGGTGGTTTAACTCCTGCTCTATCTTCTAAGCTCAAAAAACCATCATAAAGATCACTTACTAATTCTTGAAAAGCCCCTGTAGCATTAGGTTTATACCCTTCGCCATGCTGAAGAATAGCCTGAGCAATGTCTAGCATTAAACCTGCTTTTTTTTCTCTTTTTGGGTCCCTCAATAATATTCTAGTAAACCCTTCTTGTCCCAATTCATCGAGTGTTTTGATAAAAGGTTTATACATTGTATCACGGTATAAAGGAGGCAACTTATCTCGTAAAGTTTCTAATCTCCCACGTAGTTCATGGTAATTAGTTGGATCCTCTGGTCCATCAATATTGGTTAATGCTGCTTTTCTAACATCTTCAATACAATTTTTAAGATTACTTATATCTGGTTTACCTGTGACTAAATTTTTCTTTGTACCATCTAGATTTTTCATTATTCGACCTCCAAACAAGATTTATCACAAGTATTATTTCCCTCCCCTAAAAATATATTCCAAACCATTAACTTCAATTCGAACGATTAAGATAGCTTCCTGTCATCCCTTGCCCGATGCCATTTCATCTCCCACCTACATAATTTCGTGTTAAAGTAATTATAAAGAACTGATACCTTATTTATTTAAAATAGTGATATTAGTTCTTTATCGTCTAAATATTTCGATTGCAATATATCAATCAGTTATTTTATATCAACTATAAATTAGAAAAATTAATGATTGTTATTTTCAAACTACTCTAATATTAAATCTGTTTTCTTTCGAATTATGTGTGCTTTAGGAATAACAATTTTGGCTCTTTTAGTATTAATGTTAGCATGATAACGTGGAGGGTTCGTCTCATAAAGATGTTCATCAAATATTATTCCTGTAACTGCATTTATAGTTGTTAAAGGAACTTGGTATATTGTTACTACATCCATTCTTTCTAGCTATTGATATTTTGTAGAAGACCGACTTTCCTCCTCCAGGTTATCTATCCAGTAATCATCCTGCATTATTTTGAATGCTACTGAATGATGATTAATATAAAAACCTACTTTCCAAAAACCAGCTGATATCTTAATTCCACAACCTAAAGGTTTTTGGTATCCACAGTACTCCCTATCATTTTTTGAAAAGATAGGGAGTATAAAAATTGAAAATTTCTTGTTTCTACTCTTGCTTTTACTAATAATACAAATTTCTATATTGCCCCATTTTGTATGCTGAAATTCCTTATGATGAGGAGCAATATTTGCAAAGCAAAATGAATTACAATTTATTTTCTCTGCTTCATCTAGGTTTCCACAGTCTACATCCTCTCTTCTAACAAGGTAACCCCTACCCCACAAGTCCGCCTGGCCTCCTGCATATAACCAGTCTCCTACCTGATTTTTATTCTTAAGCCTCTCATCCAGGTGCCCGTTATCACATCTATTCAACTGTATATTTTTTCTACATCGGTATTATTTACTCCATAAAACGCAAATTTCCGTTCTTTATTCATAACAATTAAAAAATGTGTAAATGCATAAATTTTAGCTCTTTCTAATGCAGTTTGACTTATATCTTCACGTAAACACGGAAATGAAATAGGAAACTCTTCTCCTAAGAAAATAGGATCAAATCCTTCATTTGAACCCATTATAGAAAAGCCTCCTTCTCTACAAATTTTATGTAGATTATTTTTTCTTCCTGCTACAAAAAGCCTAGGAATAAATCTCTATGTAGCATTTATAATCTGTAAACATGTTGATTACCCCATCGATTTTTTTAGTTAAAGCAAATTTGCCAAACCGTTTAGATTCTCCTATTATTTACGATATTTATGCATATCAAAGTAAAAACTATAATCTAACGATTATATCGATTATTATCCAATTTAAAAGGATTGGTTTTTAATCTTTTAGCGGTCACATAGATTTAATTCTTTCTGTAATAAAAACCTAAATAATAGTTAATACTACACTTTGAGTTGGAGGTTTTTAAAATGATAAACCATTCAAACCCTCTCAATTTGACTAATGAAAATGCGCAAATTAAAAATGAAGCCCTTTTCTCAAAACGGTAGAGTTATACCCACAAATAGAGGAGGAGTGGCAAGAATCTTAAGAACGTTCGGGACTTTCCCTGCTTTTTTGGCTATCTTTGGAAAGCCCTCTACGATTCTCAGGCATTAGAATTTTAAATATCTAAGAATATTTTCGAGTTTCAAAGGTTTTATGGATTAGCAGAAACTAAGACGTTTACTGAGCGGACTCGTGAGCTAATGACAAAGTCCACATGCGGAGTACCCGATATACTAGCGGTTACAGCAATAGACTTTTCAGCACTATGTCCCTGGGACGAGAAACGGATAGCCTATGCATTTGATATTGAAACGAAAGATATTTCTAAAAAATGGGGAACGCGATACGACTTGCCTTCAAGTCGTGAGAAGACACTACTTCAATAATATTATGGGAGGTTTTGATAATAGTGAGCACACTTGAAGTATTGGGACTTCTCCGAACGCATTTGATGTAGAACTGTTGCATTGCGCGAAATGGGACATATATTAGGTTTAGCTCATTCCAATGTTCCATGAGCGATTATGTTTCCTTCAAATTCTCCAAACCTTATTAAGAATGTCCTGTCACTAGATATTATTGCAGGAACAGAAAGACTTTATCAAACTCATAAAGCTGAAAAATAACTTTCTCATTCGAGGATGCTGGTGTAGTGAAAATCTGGATCCTAATTGTTAATGTAATAGTTTCGTCTGAATCTGAGCAGAATCAGATGTTTAAATCCGTCTACTATTTACCAATAAAAATCAATTAAGAGAGGAATAATCATAATGACAATTGTAAGACGTTTTCATTCTCCAGGTAACTTAAAGGACTTTGACTCTATCCCTAATCAGGTTGAGGCTTGGCATGAAATCATCTCCGATTTTTTCAATAGTAACATCCAGGACGTTCAACAGGAATTGGCGGCATTAGGAGGTATACCCCAATTCTATAATCCGTCTATCACTGAAACTTCATCGGACATGCAAACGCTTGACATTACTTGGAACGCCTTTCCACGAGTGATTCAAATCCGTAATCACAACAATCCAGATTTATATCTGCCAGCGGCAGAAAAATTGAATCCTAATGGAATTCGGCAACATGATGAGTATTGCGAGTGGCATACAGAAAGAGACCAAGAAAATAAAGTGTTACGAGTCACCTTTACTTGTGAGGGACCTGAGTATTGGCAATCATTAGCGGATGGGTATCCTACAAGATATAGTGGTCCTAGAACGGCAGGCGCTCAGGGTAGTAAAGACGTACTCTTGGCAATGTATCAAAAATACATTAGCAAGGACGTAAGCTTGACGGATCTCCTGAATCCAGATGGAACCTATAACCCTAACAACAAGTGGAATACCACGCATGGCGCGATGCATCTAATCCAACCAAACAACACTTTATCTGCTGAAATTAACATTGCAGCTCGCGCAACAATTTTGCGTAAGGACGCTCATGGGGAAATGATTAATGAGCCAACTGCTCTAATCAATTGCTCCCGTTTCGGTGAAGCTCAACGATTCAGCGATCCGACTATCGGATTTCAGGTAAATAAATTGGCTCAGCAAGGATTGATGATTACACTGCAAGATCCCGTAGGTCTCTATATTTCCGACTTAGATACAAGCGGTTTTGAAGCGCCTGATGGTAGTGATCCCGCTCAGTACTGGACCATTTTGCGCGGTCAGAAAGGACAGGTTTTACGAGCCGTATATGAAGTTCCTGCATCTGCAAATTTCAAAGTAGGTGATATGACAATCGATGGCCGCCCTATCGAATTTGGTGGACAAATTGCTGAAAGTATTACCATGAAATTGACTGGAGTAGCCAGTAAGCATCATTCTATACAAAACCCGTTGCTTACATGTCCTGGTTCATCGGATGATGCGGTTAGACCCGCAGGTCTTGTCGCTGGAGACAATGAAATATTACCAACGCGCGTCATCAGGTAAAAAGGAGGAAAGTTGCTATGGCACCCTTTGAAAACGAAGAGCTCAATAAAAATAATGTAGCCCCTCTAGAGCAAGAACCTTTATTGCATGTAGATCAGATTCAAGGTAACATCTTGGGTGGATTCAACAAAGACTTTCAGCAATTTCTCTTTTTCGAAATTGTCGACCCTAATTTGGCAAAACAATGGATTCAGTCCATCAGTTCACAGATTTCCACCACACAAGAGGTTGTGACGTTCAATCGTTTGTATCAAATGATGTGGGCCAGGAGAGGATCGGAACCAACTGGCTTAATTGCTACTTGGATGAATATCGCCTTTTCATATGCTGGACTAAAAAAACTGGTTTCGGAAGAATTACTTAAGGACTTTTCAAAAAATGGACCTTTTACACTTGGAATGAAAAAGCGTTCGGGAACGCTTGGAGACCCTAAGGACCAAACTTCGGAAGGGAACCCTAAAAACTGGGTGATTGGAGGCGATGCTAATTCCCCAGAGGTTCTTCTCATTATTGCCAGTGACTCGGAGTTGGAGCTTGATAAAAAGGTGCAGGAGATAAAGAAGAATTCAACCATCGAAAGCGGCTTGAAATTAGTTTATGAAGAAGCTGGAAGAAATCGTAACGACCTGCCAGGGCATGAACATTTCGGTTTTCGGGACGGGATTTCACAACCAGCCGTACGGGGACGTTTCTCCACTGCATCAGGAGATATGCTCACCAAACGTTGGATTGACCCATCAGATAAAGCCTTTCTCACTGATGCAGAGCCGGGTGAAAAATTAGTATGGCCAGGGGAGTTCGTTTTCGGATATCCATGCCAAAACGATCAATCTCCAGATCCGGTTCCCGTAGAGAACGAAGACTTGCCTATACAATATGGTGTGCCTGTTTGGGCAAACAACGGTTCCTTTCTGGTCGTGCGTAGACTTCGCCAGGATGTAGCAGGCTTTTGGGAATTTGTATTAGAGAAGGCCAAAGAGTTAAATATGTGCCCGACACTTATGGGAACGAAAATGGTAGGGCGTTGGCCAAGCGGGGCACCGCTTATGCGTTCTCCTGAAACAGATAACCAGGAGTTAGCTGAAGATAATCACGCAAACAACCATTTCTTATATGGATCTGATACTACCAATATAAAATTGAGCCCCAACTTGAATTACGCTGACCCTTTCCCACAAGCGAAAGAAGATTCTTTTGGCAGACGGTGCCCTATATCGGCACATATCCGAAAGGTTAACCCAAGGGACTCGGCTACAGATATAGTAAGTGAATTTTCCAGCCTGACCCGACGAATACTCAGACGCGGGATTCCTTTTGGCAGCCCACTAAACGTGAACCTTTCAATGCCTCCATATAACGATATGGAAAATGGCAACCGGGGATTGATGTTTTTGTGTTATCAGACCAGAATCGATTTTCAATTTGAGTTTCTGACCAAGAGATGGGCCAATTCACCGGAATTGCCTGTTGGCTCTAAATGTACTAACTCAGTCGATATTTGCCCGCCACCCGGAGAGGACCCAATTATTGGACAAAACGGTGATGGAAATAGAGGCCGCACTTTCACGTATACGACGAACAAATCGATGGATATCATGAAAGAGTTTGTTATTCCTACAGGCGGAGAATATTATTTCCAGCCCTCGGTCGATGCGTTGAAAACAGTCATAGGGAGACAGGCTTAAACATAGATGCAGTCCAATGATAATAAATATTATTTCAAAACCCCGATTCTCCGTTACCGGACTTAATCGGGGTTTTATTGTACGTGTTCCTTTTTACACAAGTGATATGTTGGTTAAACAAACTTATTTAGAACCCCCTAAAACTTAGCAGAAGAGTGTAGAGCTGCTTTAATTTTTCCACATCATGCTCAAATCAATTGTATCAACATCACTATCATTCATATGTAATCCTAGTAAATCATTTAATTCACTAATAAGTACTTTACCTTCTACAATAACATGTTCTTTAATCATTTGCTGAATCGGTGAAAGCTCATCTCCATAATATTCATCACGGATATCACCTAAAATTTCTTCTAAAATATCTTCAATTGTTACCTAACCAGCTGTACCGCCATATTTATCATATAATACAGCAAATGGTATACGTTTCTTTTGCATTTTTCATAATAGATCATGTATTGGTATGGTTTCATTTGCTTCAATATCTCGTAAGTATATGGCTATGTAAGAAAGGTTTGAGGTCGCTTACTCTGGCACTCACCCAATTATAAATAGACAATCAGCTAAAAGGTATACAATCAAATATAGTATTATAAAAACTAAGTTTAAGATAAGGAGTGATTGTCTTTGTATTATCGTCAATATCAACATGAATATCCACCTGAATATTATGAATGTATGAAAAAATGCGAAAATCCACCTTATTCATACCCTTCTTATGAATGTGACATGCATTGTGCCCCTAAATACCCACCAAGACCTAGCTACTTGTCCATTCCATACTCAATGCAGACCTCACAAACACCTACAGCACTCTATGGATATAACCCTTACTCAATACTAGTAACTCGGCCTCCTTGGGAAAATGATCCTTGTTATATAGAATGCAGAAGATTGGGAGTGGATGATTATCACTGTCGAATTAGATGCGAGTGGTTGTAACAAACAAACTTAGAATAAAAATTTAGAAAATCCATCTTATCTAAGGTGGGTTTTCTTATTTTATCTAATGTAACAAACTACATGAAAAGTTACATTCGTTACGCTTATTTTAATAGGATGGTATAAAAAGCTTGTTATGCTAGGGCTAATTAAAAAATATGTTACATTCAAAACATTGATTTCAAAGAGATTGAGGCAATGGCTGATAATTCAAAAGAAATTAAAGACGTACAACCTATAGAACATTAGAGAAGTTAAATAATATGAAATGGGTACTAAAACACCACTATTCAGGACTTGACTACATACTATTTCTTCTAGGTTTCTTGGCGTAAATAGGCAAAAAAGAGGCAAACCCTTCATGTAGGAAATTCTGCCGTTATAAATGGCTTATTTCACGCGTAACTTTTCTTTTACTTTCGCAGGAAGTTCGACTTTCTTAACCTCTTCCCAAGCTGTTACGCCTTTTTTATCAGAATGGAACACGCGTAAGAATGCTTCTTTCCGAAGTTATTTAAATCCATTAAGTTTCACCGCTTTTTCATTACCTTTTCATCAAGCCCTTGTAATTCATAATTATACTCTGTGTATTTTTTTCTTTAGATACACTCGACTTTATCAGCTTCCCCGCTGCCATGAAGAATTGTACAATGAATTACATTAATAGACATGCTAACACTTATTGAGAAAATAGTATGTACATCATTATGTTTTTCCGCTTAAATAATCTTTGAAGAAATAGTTATACAGCTAGGTTATGTAGTCTAATATTATCAATTAGAAGGGATACTGATGTACTTTTTATAAAATTAAATTGAACCTCTTTACCCTTAATGAATAATATAGGCAATAGAGGTGAAATAGCATGATATATATAGTTAAACCTGGCGACACTTTAGCTGGAATTGCTGCACAGTTTGGCTTCACGCCCAAAACCATCATGGAAAATAATGTAATTTGTAATCCCAACTTAATTTTTATTAATCAGCCAATTTATATTCCCAATCCTGCGATAGAATACGGCAAAGTAGGTGGATACCCTTACTATGTAGTACAATTCGGCGATACTTTAGAGTGCTTAGCAGCCCATTTTAATCAAACTGTAACAAACCTAGCTGCAGCTAATCAACTTTCTAATCCTAATCAGATTTTTGTTGGTGATGAGTTGCTAGTTGGAGTCAATAGACCTAATCCTGAAGTACTTTTTTCTCGTTGGAATCCAGATGATTGTGAATATACCAATAATAATATTGCCTTTGATTATCATTTAAGTGGATCCTATCTATGGGAATCTCTTGGTGAAAATGCAGTACCCTATCTAATTCGATTATTAAAACATAAATGCGCGACTATACGTTTTTTTGCGGTAGTAAGTCTTGGAAGAATCGCAACAGGAGACAGTACGCGTCTAGCGTTAGAAAAGGCTTTAAAAGATGAAGATTCTAAGGTAATAGAATTAGCTCATTTGGCCTTGTATCGAACAGAATTGGTGAAAACATATACAAAAAGACTGCATTTAGTTACCAATGATTTAGAGCTTATGCCTGAACCTAAATTCGAATCTCCTTCGTTTTCGGTTCCTGTTCCTAGAGGTACTGAAGTCATCTCTTTGAGGTGGAAAATCCCAAGCACAAACGATGAAGAAGGACCATGGGGTGGTGCTCTATTCTATGACCAAGTACAAATTTTGAAAAGTGGCAAAGTCGGCTATCTTCCTCGATTAGGTTTGGGGCTAATATAAAACACTTTATTGCTATTTAATATTGATAAAGAATTGAACTATCACCACTTCAAACAGTCCGGCAAGGCGTTAAGTGGTGAATAGTTCAAATCAATCCTAAAAAACCAAGAAGTCTCGCTTTTTCGGAAGCTTTTTTTCCTTTTCTGAACTAGCCTTATATTGGTCAACGAAATAGTCAATTTCAAATTCATCGTTGATTTTAGGCATCTCCCTATAAGGATATAGAAATACACTTTTTGTTTCCACGTTCTGATTGCGCCAAAAGTCTTCTATCAGTGACAAGAGAATATTGAACTGATTGATATATCATATTTCAAACCGTTTTCGAAAACCCTGGAGCTTTAACTCGATTTAAGAACAAGGTTGCAACAGTTGCTTATCCCTCATACCTATACTCTTGCAAATCGGGTATAAATAGCATTAGCAAATTTCTTACGGTCCTCTAAAACTGGATTACCTGCTTGTTCATACATTTTCTCCCATTTTATTATTGCGTCGTCAATGTTCTTAATTTTCATAAACTGTTCCAAACTACCCGCATATTTTTTTACCTGACTTTTAATCCAAGGTTCTTCAGTTAACTCCCACCAAATGAATTTAAGTTGGGTATATAAATCCCACTTATCCAAATTATTGCGGTTAGCAAACTTTTCTAGTGTTTCCCAACGTCCTGATCCACCTCTAATTTTGTTAGTTTCCCACTGAGCAAGCCCTCGTCCAGGTTTACGACCATTGCCTTGTTTACTTGTTGGGTCCATTTGAGACTCCTGTTGTAAATTACCCATGATACCAGCAGTTGCTTCATCTGAAAATCCTAGGTCTTTAAAAAATTTCCATACTTTATTAAAGTTATCACCGCTTGGTGATAGTCCGGGCGGTGGTGTTGGTCTGCCGTCCCCTCCTGTATTAAGTTTAGGTATATTGATAATTTTTCCAACTGGAAGATTCTTTTCGTCAATACCTGGATTTGCTTCTTTAATCTCATCCACACTTACATTAAATCTTTGGTGTAATTTATAGAGGGTGTCATCTTTTTTAACCTCATACGTTTGCATTTGAGGAGGAATATTAGCAGGCCCTCCTGTATTAGGTATCTTGAGCTCTTTTCCAACTGGAAGATTCTTTTCGTCAATACCTGGATTTACTTTTTTAATATCATCTACACTTACATTAAATCTTTGGTGTAGTTTATAGAGGGTGTCATCTTTTTTAACCTCATACGTTTGCATTTGAGGAGGAATATTAGCAGGTCCTCCTGTATTAGGTATCTTGAGCTCTTTTCCAACTGGAAGATTCTTTTCGTCAATACCTGGATTTACTTTTTTAATATCATCTACACTTACATGATATTTTTGTGATATATCCCAGAGGCTGTCACCTTGTTTAACCTTATACTCTTGAACGTGATGAGTGGTGTTAACAGGTTCTCCCGCACTAACCTCATCTAAATATACAGGACGTCCAAAGCCAACGATCTTCCACTTTGGTGTTCCGATAATGGAACGCTTGCGACGTTGTACTTGTCCACCATCAGCGTTCGAACCACTCCCTGTGTTCCCCTCGATAGTTTGCACAGTGTTACTATCAATAACTTTCTCTACCCATCCGATATGGCAAATGCGCTTGCCGTTATGGAAGAATGCATAATCACCTTTTTTCGGGGTTGTGTACCACGCGCCTTTGTTCTTAAAAAAACTAGCATGATACGGAGTGTAAGCAAACTTACCGCATATATCCGTAGCCCCTACTTGATTTGCACACCATGCTTGAAACATATCACACCACGGTTGACCGTCTTGCCCGTACCACTTTCCGTATTTTGTTTTATTTGAATCAGCTGGCGTTTCGGTACTGCCAATTTCTGCTGCTATAACAGCGCCGAGCTCTGAAATTTTACATGCCATTAGTGATCGTCTCCTAGATATTTCGGAGTTTGTTCAGGTTGATTTTCTGGGTCTGCCTCAGATAGTCTATTACCAGTATCTTCTAGCAAACCTTGCTTGATAAGATCCTCATCACTCATTATTTTATTTGTAGTATCTGTCATTACATCTGAAAGGACCGGCGTCAGTTCTTTTGAAGCTTCTGTTTGGTATTGTAGTGTGTTTGCTGGTCGTTCTCTTGTTAATCTGTCAGACAGAATATTTTTGGACAAGTAACGATGGAACATGTATTCAAATAATGCAACACCAATAGCAGCGATGAGCGACATAATCAACTCATCATCTCCGTATGTTAGGTTCTCACTCATCAACCAGATGACTACAAATGCCAAACCAAAATCAATAATTGTTGCCACGGTATTATTTGTTCTAGGTAATATCAGTAAATCACCAATTAAATACGCTGCAGCACACAAAACAAGAGTTATTAAAAGGATGTTTCTAAATTGCATGTTAAAAAAGAAACCGAGAATGACGGACAAAAGGATAAGATTTGATACAAATTTTACTGCAAAAGCCTTAACATGTTTCATGTAAAGAACTCCTCCTTTTTTCGTAGTGTGCTAAAACTTTTAAAATTTTTTCAAGCTTCGAGTTCATATTTTAAATATTCACTCTTCTGTTTTCATCCTCACTTTTTCATTTATAAGAGATTTTAGAAAACACGACTTTATTAAGGGGAGTGAAATCTAACCATACCTATCATTTGTTATACAACAAGGTAATATAAGTGCTAGTTCTTACCAGAATGATTAAAGATAAAAAATACAGGTAACAAAGAAAAAAGCCCTATTGTGAGGATTTTTCTTTGTTATAAATTAATAAGTTACGCAATTTTGACCAAAAAGGAGTATATAAAAATGTCTCACACCGAAATCATTGATATAAAAGGTAAAGCATGCAAATAGGCCCTTATGTTATCTCACATAAGAGCCTGCCTAAATTGACAAAAAATTAGTGGTTCTGAGCAAAAATAATTGCAAAAATCTGGAGATTTTGCCGGCGTAGAATCCATTAGTACCCACACCATGCGCAAAACCTTCGGCTATTGGTTCTATAAACAAAAGATGTAGCTATGTTACAAGAAATACTTAATCATAGTACACCACAAATTAAATTAGGATATATTGGAATCGTTGAGGAAGAAAAAGATAATATATTGGATACATTTCATATTTAAAACATTATAAAATAGTCAAAATAATTACTACTTTATTTCTTTATAAAATTCAATATAAAATCAGAATAACACTACCAATTCTCAACCATATTTTGACCTTGTTTAAAAGAAAAAGATTTACTATTTACAAATTTCAAAGAATTGTTTTTTAAATCTAAAACATAAGTACTTAAGACCCAAGGGGAATTTTCAGTATTATTATAATTCATTGTTTCTATCTGATTCTTTTGATTAAATCTTGGTGGAAAAACATAATTTAAAGAGCTATTTAATGGTACCAATTTTCCTTTACTTACATAATATAAGTATCCAACTTTTGTATTGCAATCAATTTCAAGTGAAACCGTAATTAGATCAGGATATAATTTAGATTTTGATTTTATAGAAAAAACCGATTTTTGAGTTTCATTGTAAGGAAACCCTTTTAATATAATAGGTGTCATATTAATTTTTTTCTCACCTTGTTTCTGAATCGCAAAAGTGTAATCACCAACATATACTTTATCATCACCTCCACCACAAAAATAATAATCACTCTTAATTTCTTCAGGAGCAAAAAAATAAACATTATAATTAAAACCAGAAATATCTTTAAGATTCAAAACAGCTCTACTTATTTTCGAAACATTAATATTTGCATAAGAATAGCTTTCAAAATGAAAATAACTGAATATAAATACTAACAAACATAATAGTGCTTTCTTTTTATTCATTATTTATTTCACCCCTTTTAATTACTAAATATAATGTTTCACAAATTTATTATAACTATACAAAAAAAGAGCCTATAAATAAGGCTCTTAAAATAATCTATAAACTTTAACAAATAAACCCAATAAACTCCTTTGATTTAAAAACCGTCTTGCTCAAGCTGACACCAAGTTTTTGGACCAACAATTCCATCTGCTAAAAGACCACGATCACTCTGATAATTTTTTACTGCTCCATCAGTTACAGGACCAAATTGGCCATCAATTCTTCCTGAATAATATCCATTCGCTTGGAGAAACTTTTGAAGTTCTACAACCCAATGTCCAGTGCTTCCTCTACGAAGTGTTGGGCGATTTTCACTAGGGCAAGGATAATTTTTAGGGAAACCATCTTGCTCAAGCTGACACCAAGTTTTTGGACCAACAATTCCATTTGCTAGAAGACCACGATCACTTTGATAATTTTTTACTGCTCCATCAGTTACAGGACCAAATTGACCATCAATTCTTCCTGAATAATATCCATTCGCTTGGAGAAACTCTTGAAGTTCTACAACCCAATGTCCATTGCTTCCTCTACGAAGTGTTGGACGATTTTCACTAGGGCAAAATTCTTCTCTTTGAATCATAAAACCGTCTTGCTCAAGCTGACACCAAGTTTTCGGACCAACAATTCCATCTGCTAGAAGTCCACGATTACTTTGATAATTTCTTACTGCTCCATCAGTTACAGGGCCAAATTGACCATCAATTCTTCCTGGATAATATCCAATATTCTGAAGAAACTCTTGAAGTTTTATAACCCAATATCCAGTGCTTCCTCTACGAAGTACTGGACGATTTTGGCTAGGGCAAGGAACTATTGGACCGGAACCTTCAGAAAAACCGTCTCTCTCAAGTTGACACCAAGTTTTCGGACCAACAATTCCATCTGGAAGAAGTCTACGATTAGTTTGATAATTTCTTACTGCTCCATCAGTTATAGGGCCAAATTGACCATCAATTCTTCCTGAATAATATCCAAACTTCTGAAGAAATTCTTGAAGTTTTACAACCCAATATCCAGTGCTTCCTCTGCGAAGTGTTGGACGATTTTGGCTAGGGCAAGGAACTATTGGACCATCAAGCTCTATTGCAGAAATAATCACCGTTCTTAAGCCAAAGGGACTTTGATATATTACCTCTACCTCTATTGCAGAAATAATCACCGTTCTTAAGCCAAAGGGACTTTGATATATTACCTCTACCTGTTGATTTTGACCATGACCAAAAGTCCTTCTAATAAATATAGGAGTTCCTATAGAAAAATAACTTGTATTTGCTGGAGCTGCAATTGTTTGCCCAACATAAAAACTATAATCTGTTGCACGATATTCATTATCCAAAGATTTATTTTCTGAGGAATCATCATATCCATAATTATCCTCTCTATACAGAGGTAAATATGGATTAAAATCTTCGTACATATTTTAAACCTTCTTTCTAATAAAATTTATGTTGTATAAAACAAAACATAAAATATAGGTATGTAATT
>NZ_QPEL01000074.1:0-2879 GCF_008368965.1 Bacillus sp. AY2-1
AGCAAACTTTATTTTTTATTGAGCAGTATAGCCACCATCGATAACGACAGCTTGACCAGTTATACCTTTCGCTTTTTCACTCGCTAAAAACATAGCATAATCAGCGATTTCTTGTACTTGTAGCAAACGCTTCTGTGGTACAAGTGGATAAATGACATCTTCTAAAACATTTTCAAGTGGTACATTTCGTGTAGTAGCTAAGTCTTGTAGTTGATTACGTACAAGAGGGGTATCGACATAACCAGGGCAAAGGGCATTAACAGTAATACCATGCGTAGCACCTTCTAAAGCGGCAACTTTTGTTAATCCAATTACGCCATGTTTTGCACTATTATAGGCAGCTTTTCCAGCAAACCCGACCAGGCCGTTAATAGAAGCGACATTAATAATACGACCATATTTTTGTTGTTTCATAATCGGAAAGGCATGCTTAATTGCGATAAACGGAGCAATTTGCATAATTTGAATTAGCAGCTCGAACTTTTCAGTTGGAAAGTCTTCAATGGGTGAAACGTGTTGCATTCCTGCGTTGTTAATTAATATATCTAATGAACCGAAATGATCAACTGTTTGAGAAATTGCTGCTGTAATTTCCTCTTCAGATGTAACGTCACATTTTAAACCGATAGCTTGAAAACCTTCATTTTGTAATTGTTCAGCAGCTTCTTTCGCACGTTCTTCAAGACGATCAGTAATCACAACTTTTGCACCTTCTTTTGCAAAAGTACTTCCCACTTCATATCCAATACCACTCGCAGCACCTGTTAAAAAGACAACTCGATTTGTAACCATGATGAAAAACATCCCTTCATAATAAAGTTTTCATAGTGCTCTATTTAGAGAGGTTATAATGAAATTCCTGCAAACATTTGGAAAAAATATCGCTAGCTATCTTGTTTTGCAAAATAGTCTTTGCTATACTATTTTGTAAAGCAAGATACTTACGCTTATCTATCTTGTAAAACAAGATAGTAGGAGGATTTGAATTATGTCGACAAGTCAAATGCTGAAAGGGATCTTAGAAGGATGCTTACTTGCTATTATTTCTGAAGGCGAAATATACGGTTATGAAATGAGTGAGAAGCTAGCAAAGTATGGTTTTACAATGGCGAGTGAGGGAAGTATTTATCCGTTATTAATACGAATGCAAAAAGAAGGATTAATAACAAGTGTAATGAAGGAATCTCCATCTGGTCCAAAGAGAAAATATTACACATTAACAGAAAAAGGCGAGGAAGCACTTGATGAATTTATGGATCGCTGGGAAGCGATGCAAAGTAGTGTAGAACGTTTACTTGAAGGGAAGGGAAGGAGAAAATAATGTCATCAAGTGAAGCACAAAAGTTTTTGTTAGATATGAGATTATTTTTGACGGCAAAGAGTGTGAAAGAAAGTGATATTGAAAACTTTTTAGAAGACGCAGAACTTCATTTAATAGAAGGTGAGAGTGAGGGGAAGAGTGTAGAAGATATTTTCGGAAGCTCACCGAAAGAATATGCAAATGAACTTGTAAAAGTGATGGAAAGAGATAGACAGGAAACGTGGAAGCAAATTGGTTTTACAGTAATGAATATCGTATCTTTTTGGATTATTGCTTCTATCTTAATAGTGAGTAATGGAATGTTACAGATTTCACTTATTCAGTGTATCGGTTACAGTTTTTCATTGATTTTAGTTGTTATGGGTCCTAATTTTCTACTTCGCAAAATGACCTTCGTCACAAGCTTTACAAAAACATGGTTTTCTATGTGGTCTTTAGTTATGATTGCTCCATTGTTTTTATTAGGAGCTGTTACGATATTAGATGTGATATATCCTACAAAAATGCTCACATTCACCGAAGTCCAAAGTTATATATTAGCTGGTGGGATTTTTATCATCACAGTAGCTATAAATATATATTTTGAAGGATGGTTTAAAAACTTATATTTAATCATTCCGCTTTCTATTATGTTAATGTTTAAAACATTTACATCTGAAGATCTTATGCCAATGCTATTTCAAATTATATGTTTATACGGAAGTTTGTTTATTTTAATTTTCCTTGAAATTATGATGAAGACGAATAGAAGAGAAACGGTTAAATAAGGGAGTGATAAAAGTGCTATCGAATGAAGGACAAAAGTTTTTAGATGATACTCAAGGGTATTTACGAACGAAGGGCATTAGAGAAGCTGATATTATTTCCTTTATAGAAGATGCGGAAGTTCATTTAATAGAAGGAGAAAAGAGAGGGAAGAGTGTAAATGATATATTCGGTCATGCTCCAAAAGAGTATGCAAATCAACTTGCCAAAGAGATGGAAGTTGATAAAAAAGGGAATTATAAATTATTGCTTTACTTTATTATAAATTTATTAGCATTCACGATGATGAAGAGTGTATTTTTTAGTGAAGCCGACCATCGTTTGTCTTATTCTTTAATTGAATTAATCGGATATCCGATTATGATTTTTGTAGGAATTAGTGTATTAATATGGGGCATGAGAACAGCCTCATTTAAGCGTAAAAGAACTGAATTTTTAATTATGTATATAACAGGTGCGATATGGTTTTTATCAATTTTCAGTATTGCATTATTAAATAATTTTTATGGTACAACATTTATTAAATTTACTGCGACAGAAAGCTTCATTCTTGTTGGAATAGTAGTTCTATTTGCAGCTATTGTAAATATTAAATTTGGTGGTTGGTTTACTTTGGCGTATTTACTAGTTCCAATTGCATTGGAATATGTATTCGTAATGATAGATTTATCAAGTATTATTGGAATGTATGTACAACAAATAATTCTTTTCATTGTTATTCATATGCTTTTGAAAATTCATATAAAATTAGAAAAAGGAAAGTATACGAATAAAAAGAGAGACAGTATTATTT
>NZ_QPEL01000075.1:0-75787 GCF_008368965.1 Bacillus sp. AY2-1
TCTGGTGGCAATGGCTCTAAAGGCGGTAATCGTGTTAAAGGCGATAGCAGTGGAAACGGCTCTCAAGGTGGCAATGTAAAAGATAATGCGAAAAAACAAGGCGATAAGTTACCGAATACGGCAACACATTATCCTGCATCTATTTTAATGGGGCTTTCAACATTCCTAATTGGTATGTTACTATTTATTCGCCGTAAAAACGCAAAATAAAACACATCCTTCCACTAAAAAATACATGAAATAAATTGTAAAAACTAAAAGGACTTTAGGTTGCATTTTATTATGCAGCCTAAAGTCCTTTTTATCACCTATCAGAAGGATTATTAATACGCTTTTCCCCAATACACCATTTGTTTAGCTTCTTTACCACAACAAATACATTCGTCAGCTAAATGCTCTTGCTCAAAAGGCATACAACGTGAAGATACTCCAACTTCTTCTTTTAGTTTCTCTTCACAAGCTAATTCTCCGCACCACATTGCCTTAATAAATCCTTGCTTTTCATCAGCTACTTGTTTCATCTCTTCAAAATTCGTCGCACTATACGTATTCTCATCGCGAAATACTTTTGCCTTATTAAATAAAGAGTCATGAATTTCCTCAAGTAGTGCTGGAATACGTTCTTCTAATTGATCCATTGATATAAATTCTTTTTCTTTCGTATCTCTTCTTACAAGTACAACTTGATTCTTTTCAATATCTTTAGGCCCAACTTCTAATCGAATTGGAATGCCCTTCATTTCATACTCATTAAATTTCCAGCCCGGTGTTTTATTACTAGCATCTATTTTCACGCGTGCAACTTTTTGAATATGTCCTTGTAACTCTGTTGCTTTCGCTAAAACTCCTTCTTTATGCTGAGCAATTGGTACGATAACAACTTGCACTGGAGCAACTTTTGGTGGCATTACAAGTCCATTATTATCGCTATGAACCATAATTAGCCCACCTATCATTCTTGTTGATACACCCCAAGATGTTTGGTGTACATATTGCCACTTACCGTTACGATCTAAAAATTTAATATCAAATGCTTCAGAGAAATTCGTTCCAAAGTTATGGGATGTTCCTGTTTGAAGTGCTTTCCCATCATGCATTAAGCTTTCAATTGTATAAGTTGCCTTTGCTCCAGCAAACTTCTCTTTTTCTGTTTTTTGTCCTTTAATAACTGGTATCGCTAAATAATCCTCACAGAAAGAAGCATATAAGTTTAAAATATTTAATGTTTCAGCCTGCGATTCTTCTGCTGTTTCATGGATTGTATGACCCTCTTGCCATAAAAATTCTGTCGTACGAAGGAATGGCCTAGTTGTCTTCTCCCAACGAACTACTGAACACCACTGGTTGTATAATTTTGGCAAATCATTATAGGATTGCACAATTTTTGAAAAATGCTCACAGAATAAAGTTTCAGATGTAGGACGTACACAAAGTCTTTCCGCTAACTTTTCATCTCCGCCATGCGTAACCCATGCTACTTCAGGAGCAAACCCTTCAACATGATCCTTCTCTTTTTGCAATAAACTCTCTGGGATAAACATTGGCATATATACATTTTCATGGCCAGTTTCTTTTAGCTTCTCATCCATCACCTTCTGCATATTCTCCCATAAGGCATAACCATATGGACGTAAAATCATGCACCCTTTTACACTTGAATAATCAACCAGTTCGGCTTTTTTTACAATATCGGTATACCACTGCGCAAAGTCCTCTTCCATCTTCGTAATGGCTTGCACTTGTTCTTTTGCCATAGTCAGTCTTCCTCCTTCTAGAAAATACAAAAAAGCCCGCGTCCCTAAATAGGGACCGAGCTTTGCCGGCGTTACCACCCTGATTCATACACAAAAATTGTATATGCTCTCTTCTTGATAACGGGAAATTCCCGCTGCATATGCAGAACTCAAAGGCAGGTTCCATATTGCCTTTTTAAGAATCTTTCAGCCTGGCGGATTCTCTCTCTGCTAAAAAGGTTGAACATGTACTAGTCCTTTTTCATCGTTATAACGAAATAAATTTGTTGATTATCATAATACAAATTCTTTTTTAAAACAATAGCTAATTTTCTTATTATTATATATTCTTTTCGTTTTTTGCAGTTTTATACGTAGCTTTTTCGAGAGATTTTTACAAGTTGATGTGCAATCATACCAATAAGTGTCCCTAGTAGAACGAAGAAACCAATAAATCCATATCCCATTCCTTCCCACCCACCAATAACCATCATGGTAACGGGAAAGGACGCTAAGCAAAGAAGTATTAAACTAAGTGCAAATATAATATCGAACTGTTTGTCTGGAAACCGTTTCTTTAGTAAATATGAAATAGCAAATACAAGGATAATCGTGATTCCGCCAATGATGTAAAAGATACCAAATCCATCTAACCAATCCATAGTGTTTCCTCCTTCCATAGATTCCCTTATACTTAATTATATGTTTATTTTTTCTGAAAATAAATAATGAATTTCCACTTAAAAATATATTTTTATTACTAGGTATTAATAGTAATATATAAGAATAGGTTTTATATAATCAGGAGGGAACTTTATGGATAAAGCATTAACAAACCACGTCATTATTTTATCATTCGACTGTTTATCAGCTTTAGATTTTCCTATACTACAAAAACTACCTCATTTCCAATCTCTAATAAAAAAGGGCACGGTTGTCGAAAAAGTAGAACCAATTTATCCTTCTGTAACATATCCAAGCCACTCAACAATCGTAACCGGTAATTACCCTAACAAGCACGGTGTTGTTAGCAATACGTTACTTCAACCAGGGCGTGAATCACCTGATTGGCATTGGTACCGAAAATCGATAAAAGGAACAACATTGTATGATGAAGCACGTAAAGCAAATTTAACGACAGCTGCCCTTCTATGGCCTGTTACTGGGAGAGCAAACATTGATTACAATTTACCAGAAATTTTCCCCAATAGACCGTGGCAAAATCAAGTGTTAGTTTCCTTATTTAGCGGTAGCCCACTATACCAATTAGATTTAAATCGTCGTTTCGGCCATATAAGAAATGGTTTATCACAACCAGAGCTGGATAATTTCGTCCTCGCCTCTGCTGTACACACCATTCAGACGAAAAAGCCTAATGTTATGTTCGTACATTTCACTGATTTAGACACGCAAAGACATTATCATGGCTTTGAATCTAACGAAACAATAGCTGCAATTCATAGACATGATGAGCGGCTAGGGAAAATTATTCAAACTTTAAAAGACAGTGATCTATACGAAGAAAGTACAATTATTGCCCTTGGTGATCATAGCGCTTTAAGTGAAAACAAATCCATCCAATTAAATGTGCTATTCCATCAAAGAGGACTTATATCTCTTAATAAAAAAGGCAAATTAGTAGACTGGAAAGCCTATTGCCAAAGTTGTGATGGCTCTGCCTATGTATATGTGAAAGACAAAAATGATACGGATACAATTCGAGAAGTACAACTACTCCTTGAAGAACTGCTGCAAAATAAACAGAATGGAATTGAATTTATACTTCATGATGAAGCTGCGAAAGACCGCGGTGCAGATGGTAATTGTTTATTTATGTTAGAAGCACAAGAGGGTTATTATTTCACTGAAAACTATACAGGAGATTTTATAAAAGAAATTACTGAAAAAGATGTTACGCCTAGTAAAAAATATACATTTGGTACGCATGGATACTCTCCAACAAAACCTAACTATGAAACAATTTTTATCGCTGCTGGGAAAGGAATAAAAAGCGGCGTTACCGTCCCGTACATGAGGCTTATTGATGAAGGTCCAACTATCGCTAGACTACTCGGTTTACACTTAGGTGAAACAGACGGAGCAATTGTAGAGGATTTACTCCAATTGTAAAGAACTGTGTATATATGTAAAAGTTATGTAAAATTCATCACTGTTTCTCTTTTTATAATTTTTATTTTTGTACACTGTTAGTAAAACAAATTTAAGGGGGAACATTATATGAAAAAAATGTCCAGACAAGAAAAAAGCTGGATATTATACGATTGGGCGAACTCGGTATATTCGCTCGTCATTACAACTGCATTATTTCCAATTTACTTTAAAGCAGCTGCAAAAGAAGCTGGACTATCCGGGGCAACTTCAACAGCATATTGGGGATATGCAAACTCGTTCGCTACACTTTTAATTTCTATACTTGCTCCTATTCTCGGCACAGTTGCTGATTATAAAGGATTTAAAAAACGATTTTTCACATTCTTCTTTGGACTCGGTATCGTATTTACAAGTATGTTAGCAGTCGTTCCAACATCTCAGTGGTACTTATTATTAGGATGCTATATGCTCGCCTTAGTCGGTTTTGCTGGAGCAAACATTTTTTATGATGCATTTTTAGTAGATGTCACTTCTGAAGATAGAATGGATCGAATTTCTACGCGAGGTTTCGCATTAGGCTATATTGGGAGTACTATTCCTTTCATCGGTTGTATCGCTCTTATTATTCTTTCTCAAAAAGGAACTATCCCTTTATCTGTTGGTATCGCTAGTCAAATTTCATTTGCGATAACAGCTCTTTGGTGGGGGTTATTTACAATTCCAATGCTAAAAAACGTAGAGCAAAAGCACTATATTGAACGTCACCCTAGACCAATTACAATGAGCTTCAAACGCCTTGCTGCTACTTTTAAAAATATTAAAGAATATAAAACTGTATTCATGTTCCTAATCGCTTACTTTTTCTATATTGATGGGGTCGATACAATTATTACCATGTCCACCGCTTACGGAACAGATCTCGGTATCAGTGCAACTAATCTATTAATCATATTATTTGTAACACAAATTGTCGCTTGTCCATTTGCTTTATTATATGGAAAATTATCAGCAACATTTACAGGTAAAAAAATGCTATATGTCGGTATCATTATTTATATCATCATTTGCATATATGCTTATTTCTTAAAAACGACACTTGATTTTTGGATTTTAGCAATGTTAGTTGCTACATCTCAAGGTGGTATTCAAGCACTAAGTCGTTCATACTTTGCAAAACTAGTACCAAAAGAATCTGCTAATGAATTCTTCGGATTTTATAATATCTTTGGTAAGTTCGCCGCAATTATGGGCCCGGTATTAGTCGGTGTTACAACGCAATTAACAGGAAAAACAAACGCTGGTGTTCTTAGTATTATTGTTCTGTTTATTATCGGTGGATTCTTATTAACTAGAGTTCCAGAAAATAATACATCCGTTACACCACCTAGTCCAAAGACTAAAACGCTATAAGAAAAGATCCTCTTCTCATGAGAAGAGGATCTTTTTTATTTTTAACGGTGCGCCTTATAATAAACGACTCTACTGCTTGTACAAAAATAATTTATCAACAGTTGTTCCTAATACTTCAGCTAAACGGAATGCTAACGCTAAGCTTGGATCATATTTATTATTCTCAATTGCATTTATCGTCTGTCTAGAAACCTTGCATTTATCAGCTAATGCGCCTTGTGAAATATTATTTTCAGTGCGTAATTCATAGATTTGATTTTTCACACCAT
Organism: Bacillus sp. AY2-1; assembly: GCF_008368965.1. Classification (NCBI taxonomy): domain Bacteria; kingdom Bacillati; phylum Bacillota; class Bacilli; order Caryophanales; family Bacillaceae; genus Bacillus; species Bacillus sp. AY2-1. Next base: position 5,525 of record NZ_QPEL01000075.1, read on the forward strand.
TGCTCCTAACCTGTAAAATCGTTTTTACAACATCAGTATATAATTGGCTCATATAGTTGTCAAAAGTTCCTCAAAGAAAAAGGGAGCAATTTTGCTCCCTTAAAATAGTTATTTCGAAGCTAACGAATTTGTTAGTTTCTCTTTATTAACGACATCTTCTTTCTTTATTTGCATGCGTAGAACTGGCCCTATCGCTAATAAAACAAGTGCCATTGCTATACAAAACACAATAACTAGTGAAGTTAGTTCCTTTAATCCTCCAGCTAGTGAAGTTCCAATTAGCATTGCCCCCATAAACAGTGGTAAAATCGTCCCGTTTACTCTTCCAACCATATTTTCTGGTACAAGTTGAATCATAAGCGTACCGACAACGATATTAACACAAGCTAAACAAATACCTGTTCCAAATCTCATGAAACTAGTAATCCAAAATGATGTAGATAGCCCTTCTACTAAAAATGACATCGCTAATATGCTCATACCGAATACGAACATCTTTTTCGGATTCACTTTTGAAGCGAAAACTGCAGCAACAATACCACCGATTAACATACCTATTCCGTCAGCTGCTGCTAAATATTGAACCGCTTCCTTTTCCATTCCAAGGCGTTCTATTACAAGAAACACCTCTAATGGATTTGTTAATCCAACAGCTAAACCCATAATAGTAAAAGTGATCGTAATCATACGTAAATTTTTCGTATGAAGAACATACTTCCAACCTTCTTTTATATCATTTTTTAATGAATCTCTCGCCACTTGCTCTTTTTCAACCCATTTTGGTAAAAATGGAAGGATGATAGCCGATAACAAAAATAGAATGATTAAACTATATAGTGACGTAAATAAGCCAAGTTGTGTATACACAATTGATCCTACAACTGGTCCAAAAATCATAAATAATGACTGTAATGTTTGGTTAAATGCAATCGCATTTGCTACCTCTTCTTCTTTTACATAGCGCTTAAATATACGCGAAGATGAGGGCTGAGAAAACTGACCTACAATCGCGGAAATGAGTGTTGCAAAAAATATAGCCTGCCAATAATCAAATTTTAACAATACGACAATTCCTATAATAGACAGTACACTTAACACATCTCCAGCAACCATTGTTCTTTTCGGATTCCAACGATCTGCTAATGCACCACCAATGAACGAGAAAATAAAGATAGGTGCATACTCCATGACAGATAATAGAGACACTGAAACTGGATCATTATTTGTCCGCTCCATTATGAAATATAAAAGAGCCATATTTCTAATCCAAATTGCAAATTGTTGTAAAATATCAGATGCCATAACGAGCATAAATGCTCGGTTTTTAAATAAAGCGTTCATTTTCATTCCCCTTTCACAAACCGACCGTTCGGTCTAATTTATTCTTTAAGAAAAGCAACTGACCTATTATTCAGCTGCCATTCCTTTTAACAATACATCTATTGCCTTTTTATAAATACGCTTCAACTCTTTATAATCTAGCTCGTAGTAAAGTACTCCAAGCCCTGATAATAATCCATTCACAATATACATAAGATCACGAGTATTATCTTCACGGAACTCTCCAGACTGTATACCTGCTTCAATTAATTTCTCAAACATAACATATGATTCTCTAGTTAAAGCTAACAGTTCATCCAGAATCTCTTTACTTACAACTTGGCTCATAGAGAATTCCTCTATTGCATTTGAAATTGGTTGCTGTATGTCCTCTACATGATATTCCGCGAGACCATATAGTTTTTCAGTACTAGTGCTATACAACTTCTCTTTTTCATTCCATTTTTCAAGCCAATCATACGTATGCTGTTTCACTACAAATAAAAATAAATCTTCTTTACTTTTAAAGTGATAATAAATACTTCCTTTACTTCGCTCTGTAATTTCACAAATCTCTTCCATAGATGTAGCTGCGTAGCCCTTCTGTGAAAATAGACTTTCTGCTTTATATGCAATTTCTTTCTTTATCTCTTCTGCGCTTCTTCTCATATTCACACCTCTTTAAACCGACCGTTCAGTCTAATAATAACAAATCAAAAACCTCTATCGCAAGAGGCTATATTCCTTATTTAAGAAAATGTACTTTCAAACCAAGTTCGAATCATATGTATTGTTCCAAATTTAAATGTTAATTTAACAAGAAATACGCCTCCCGCAGCTAATAAAAATAACACTACTTTCCCCTTATTTTTCACTCTCGGTTCCCTTTTCATTTCCATTCCCCTTAGTATGTTAAAAATATTAATCAAACGTTTGTTTAACTGTGTTTATGCATATGTAAGCCAACTAATCAAACGTTTGTTTAAAAAGAAATACGCCTATATAAGGCGCATTTTCATCAATCACCACCACCGCAGCTTCCCCCGCTATCTCCCCCAAAAGACCCTCCACAATCATGTGAACCGCCATCATGCGAGCTATCATTATCAGATCCAGCAAAGAAAAATAATGGTGATGAGCTGTTAGATGAATTATGAATGTTATTTTGTTTTGTAAGATTTACCTTCTTTTTGTTCGATCGAACTGCTGTTACGATTATTCCAACTACAACAAATAATAGTATGACAATAATAAATTCCATATAAAAGCCTCCCTTATTCCTCGAATAATTGAATGGTTCTCTCTAGATTTTTAAGTGAAATGAAGCGCGATTCCCGAAGGATCTCTTTTCCATTATAAAATAATAAAACTGTTGGTCCTGTAAATACTGCATATCGCCCCGCAATCTCTTGCATATCTTGTAGTAATATCTCTATTTTCTCTACGTAATCATAATTCTCTAATACGTAATTTACTTTCCTTAACATAACATCACAAACACCACAATTTTCTGTTTTAATGAACAGAAGTACCAATTGTTGTTCTTCAATATATGTCGCTAATTCTTCTATCGTTTTAAATTTATGCATCTTATCCCTCTTAACGCAATTTATGAAATACTCTATCTTGATACATACAAAAAGCTGAACTATCTTTAATCCTTCTCTTTTCCATTACCTGCTGAAAACGAAGCGTTTTTGCTGTTAACTCTTCTCGTAATTTCTTTCTCTCTTCTTCATCATAACAGCAAGCAATTAGATCCTCTATTTTTAATATATCTTTTTGTAGTTCCATTTCTGATGGAATCATTCCCGCATTTTTTAAAATTTTATAACTCATTCTAAGTTCTGGAGGTACCATTGAAAGATCTTCTAATTGTAGTGGTTTTCCTTTTCCCGGAAGATAATCAAGATCACCATTCCGTATTGCTTGTCGAATTTTTTCTTCAGCAATGTTCAAAAACACATCCACACCATTCCCTCCTTTACATATTTTTACTATTATTTTACATGATATTTCCTTATCTTTCTACGTCTTTAATAATTGACTCCAGACAATTTTTTCTCAAATTTATTTATAATAAGCTTTTTCCTCCCATACCGATCTTTCGTTTTCATATATAGTTTGTATTCAAGCCTTTTTGTATTGAGAAAGTATGTTTTAACTTAATAAAGCGTTTACACTAAATCTTACATTTGTTACGATTTAATCACCCCCAGCTCCCTTGTATAGACTTCGTGATGTCTGATCATTTTATCTAGACGTTTCATACGTCTAGATTCATTTTGATTTATTGGCGTATGCCTTTAAATATATTTTTTATTTTGAAAGGAGAAATGGCTATGAGGTCTCAAAAATTCACACTGCTATTACTATCTCTACTACTTTTCTTACCTCTTTTTCTCACAAATTTTATTACTCCAAATCTCGCATTAGCAGATTCACCAAAGCAAAGTCAAAAAATTGTTGGGTACTTTCCTTCGTGGGGCGTTTACGGACGTAATTATCAAGTTGCTGACATTGATGCATCAAAACTTACTCACCTTAACTATGCTTTCGCGGATATTTGTTGGAATGGAAAACATGGAAACCCTTCTACTCATCCTGATAATCCAAATAAACAAACGTGGAACTGTAAAGAATCTGGTGTACCATTGCAAAATAAAGAGGTTCCTAATGGTACTCTCGTACTCGGTGAACCATGGGCTGATGTTACCAAATCGTATCCTGGTTCAGGGACAACTTGGGAAGATTGCGATAAATATGCCCGTTGCGGAAATTTCGGAGAACTAAAACGATTAAAAGCTAAATATCCTCACTTAAAAACAATTATTTCCGTTGGTGGCTGGACTTGGTCTAACCGCTTTTCTGATATGGCCGCTGATGAAAAAACAAGAAAAGTATTTGCTGAATCTACAGTATCTTTTCTTCGTGCATATGGGTTTGATGGCGTGGATTTAGACTGGGAATATCCGGGCGTTGAAACGATTCCTGGTGGTAGTTATCGTCCTGAAGATAAACAAAATTTCACTCTCCTTCTTCAAGACGTCCGAAATGCTTTGAATAAAGCAGGTGCTGAAGATGGCAAACAATATTTACTAACAATCGCTTCAGGCGCAAGCCAACGCTACGCTGATCATACAGAGCTAAAGAAAATTTCTCAAATACTCGATTGGATTAATATTATGACATATGATTTCCACGGCGGATGGGAAGCTACTTCTAATCATAATGCAGCTCTATATAAGGATCCAAATGACCCAGCAGCAAATACGAATTTTTACGTAGATGGTGCTATAGATGTTTATACAAATGAAGGTGTTCCAGTGGATAAACTAGTATTAGGCGTACCTTTTTACGGACGTGGCTGGAAAAGTTGTGGTAAAGAAAATAACGGACAATATCAACCTTGCAAACCAGGTAGTGATGGGAAACTTGCTTCTAAAGGTACTTGGGATGATTATTCTACCGGTGACACAGGTGTATATGATTACGGTGATTTAGCAGCCAATTACGTTAATAAAAATGGTTTTGTACGCTACTGGAATGACACAGCTAAAGTACCTTATTTATATAATGCAACTACAGGCACATTTATTAGCTACGATGACAATGAATCTATGAAATATAAAACAGACTATATAAAGACGAAAGGTTTAAGTGGAGCAATGTTTTGGGAACTAAGCGGAGATTGCCGTACAAGTCCAAAATATAGTTGTAGTGGTCCAAAATTACTTGATACGCTAGTAAAAGAATTACTTGGTGGACCTATTAACCAAAAAGATACTGAGCCACCAACGAATGTTAAAAACATTATAGTTACGAATAAAACTTCAAGCTCAGTTCAATTAAGCTGGACTGCATCCACTGATAACGTAGGCGTTACTGAATACGAAATTACTGCCGGAGAAGAAAAATGGAGTGCAACAACAAATAGCATTACAATTAAAAACTTAAAACCTAATACGGAATACACATTTTCAGTAATTGCCAAAGATGCTGCTGGAAATAAATCACAACCTACCGCTCTTACTGTCAAAACAGATGAAGCTAATACGACACCTCCTGATGGAAATGGCACTGCTACATTTTCAGTCACTTCGAATTGGGGCAGCGGTTATAACTTCTCGATTATAATCAAAAATAATGGAACGACCCCTATTAAAAATTGGAAATTAGAATTTGATTATAGCGGCAATTTAACACAAGTTTGGGATTCTAAAATTAGTAGTAAAACAAATAATCATTATGTAATTACGAACGCAGGATGGAATGGCGAAATTCCTCCTGGTGGATCAATTACAATTGGTGGTGCAGGAACGGGTAATCCTGCCGAACTTTTAAATGCCGTCATTAGCGAAAACTAGACGTAATATCCATTAATTATTTCACTAAAGTTTGAATTTAGGTTTGAGCAATACTTCCTAAATTCAAACTTTTAATTTTATGAAAAATAAAAAGCATCACAATAACCTATTATAATTAGTTTCCAATATGAAGTTGATATGAAGTTAATTTGAATTTTACATGAATTCCCTTTAATTTCTATTGTCTTCCTATAATATCCACATTATTCTTTACATATAGGAATTATTTTCATTCCACTTTGAACTATCTATATATATAAAGAAAGATAGTCACCTTTTAGGGAAAGGCTTTCGTATTATTATAAATATAACAAAAGAAAAAGCACGCTTATAAGCGCACCATAAGAGTGCTTCTTCATACAATTCTCATGTAAGAGTTCTCGAAAATCATGTTAATCACAAAGAAAAGACATTAGCTCATAAAAGCTAATGTCTTTTCTTTATTCATATTGTTCAGCATTCCACTCTTCTATATTCCATACTTTTGTTATCCACGATTCATAGAAAGAAGGTTCATGTGAGACAATTAAAACCGTTCCTTTATATTGTTGTAACGCTTCTTTTAAAGCCATCTTAGTTTCTACATCCAAATGATTAGTCGGTTCGTCTAAAATTAAAACATCAGCTTTTTCTATTTTTTCATATAAGGAGCTAACACACTTAAAATCTCTTCTTTATCCTTTTTTAATTCGAGTGATGTTAACATATCCATCGTTCTCAGTCTAGGTAATTTCACTTGTACCTCGCCAACTATTGACGCTGGTCTTTGAGATAAAATAAATACGCGATCTGAAAGCAAGATTGCCTCATCTAAGTCATGTGTAACCATAACGATTGTTTGCTTCTCTTGATGCCAAGAGTTTAAAAGCCAGCTATGTACTTCCATTTTTGTAAATGCATCTAACTTTCCAAAAGGCTCATCAAGCAGCATAATTGGCTTTTCACACAAATATGTGCGCAGAAAACTAATTCTTTGACGCATACCACCAGACAATTCATCTGGATAATGGTCTGCATATTCATCTAGTTCGAACTGCTTTAATGCTTCCATTCCTTCTGTCAGCCTTTGTTTTTTCGGCTTTCCTTCAATTTCTAACGGAAGAACGATATTTTGCAAAGCTGATCGCCACGGTAGTAATAAATCTTGTTGTGGCATATAACTAACAACATCTTGCTCTTGTACTTGCTTATCTTTATACGTTACGTTCCCACTTGTTGGTTTTTCAACATTTGCAATCATGTTTAATAATGTGCTTTTCCCGCAACCACTCGGTCCTACAAAGGAAACAAACTCTCCCTCTTGTATAGAGGCACTAATATTCTCTAATACATTCTTTCCGTCGAAAGATTTCACTATATTTTTTATTTGTAATCCGCTCATTTTTCACTTGGAAGGAATTCATTTGTAAAAGCATCTTTTACATCGATTTTCTTTTTAATAACTTTGTTGTCATATAAGAAATTCATGTAATTCGTCCAAATTTCTTCCTTCTGTACTCCCCATGCTTTCGCATCATCTTGATACTTCGTACTTAACCATTTCTGGCTTTCTTGAACTAAATCTTTATTTACATCTGGAACAGCTTTAATTAGAATATCAGCAGCTTCTTTCGGTTCCTTAATTGCAAAATTATAACCTTCTGTTGTTGCACTCATAAACTTTTTCACAAAGTCTTTATCTTGCTTCGTATGTTTTTCACTCGTAATAATAACAGGACTATAGAAATCAAGCGCTGGGTCTAAGTCTTTCACCATAATCGTATTTAACTCTTTTCCTTGGCGCTTCGCTTCAATTCCATCCCATCCGTAATAAATCCATTCAAAGTCTGCATCACGGCCGATTGATTTAAAGAAATCGGTTTGTCCTAAGATGATTTTTTCAACTTTATTAAAATCAGCTTGATGCTTATCCATAATCGTCTTTAATGTCGCTTCTTCTGCTGGTCCTCCCCAGCCGCCGTAACGTTTACCTTCAAAATCTTTCGGTGACGTCATATTATCTTTCTTAAGTGATGCAAATGCTGAAGTGTTATGCTGAATAATCGCTCCGACAGATACAACAGGAATCCCTTCCACACGAGCCAACGTTACATTTTCTTGTGCGCTTATTGCGAAGTCAGCTTTTCCTGATGCTATCATTTGCTCTACTGTTACATTGTCACCCGGTTGAATAATTTCTACATCTAATCCTTGCTTTTTGTAATAATCTTTCGTTTGTGCTACATATAAGCCAGTATGATTCGTATTTGGAAACCAATCTAATACTACTTTTACTTTTTGATCTTTACTTTTACTTTCTTCTTTCTTCGCCGGATTACATCCAGCCACACCTACCGCTACTAAGGCAGCTAACATAACTTTCAAACCTTTTTTCATTTTCTGCCGTCCTTTCTATATATCCATGGTGCTGTTATTCTTGCCATAAACTCTACGATAAAATACAGGCACAATGTCACCATAACGATGATTGCTGCAACACCAAATACTCGGGCAGTCAAAAAAGATTTTGTAGCCCTCGTAAGCATAACGCCTAATCCTTCACTTGCACCGAGCCATTCTCCGATAATTGCCCCCATTACGCTATATGTAACTGCAATTTTTAAGCCTGAGAAAAAGTATGGAAGCACTGCTGGAAATTTTACTTTCTGGTAAACTTGCCATTTCGTCGCCTTCATTGTTTGTAACAGCTTCAACATGTTTTTATCTACTGTTTGAAAACCTTCTAAAATACTAAGCGCAATTGGGAAGAAACAAACGAGTATTACGACCATTACTTTCGGCAACATCCCATATCCAAACCAAATAATAAATAGTGGTGCAAGTACAACAATTGGAATTGTTTGCGAAATAACGAGCAATGGATTTATTAAAATACGAAATAAAGGTATAACGTCCATAATAATTGCGATGCTCGTCCCCAATAAAGTTGCAAAGAATAGTCCAATTATAACTTCCTGCAGTGTTTGCATCGTATTTGGTAATAGTAAATCTTTCATCCCAATTAATTCTTGAACAATGGCAGAAGGCTTTGGTAAAATCCACGGTTCGATTTTAAATAATGAAACAGATCCTTCCCATATCGCAATGAGAAGGATAAGCCAAATAGTTGTAATAAGTTTAGATTGCTTCTGGTTTTGCATATTCATCACGGTACTTCCAAACCTTTTCATCTATCGTTACACCAGTGCTTGGACGATAATGGATTTTAATAGAAGTAATCACTTCTTCTGCTCCAGCATCGACGCAAGCTTGTTGTGCACGTTTAACGACATCAAGAAGTACATCTAATTCTCCTTCCAAAGTTGTTTCCATTGCCCCTACTTCATAACGAACTCCCGATTGTTGCACAACTTCAATTGCTTTATCGACAACAGAATATACATCTTTCGTTTTCGCTTGTGGTACTACTGAAAATGACATTGTAACTTGTTGTGACATAATAAAATCCCCCTTATAAAATTAAATTTCAAAAATAAGAAAAGGCTTTCCTACTGCGTAGGAAAGCCTTGTATGCAAGTTATTATAGAATAACATATGCTACATCACTTTAAGTAACTCCCTACGCTGGCATTATCCAGATCAGGTTGAGGGTCGATGTTTACTTACATCCTCTCAGCCAATTGGCTCCCCGGTCCTTAATTCGTTTTCATTGTAGCATGATTTATTTTATTGAACAAACAAAAGCATGCATAATCATTTCATTATTTTTGGAAAATAACCAACTTTTTCACCATGAGCTAATAACTGCTGTATAAATTCTTTATTAATTGCTGGTACTTTCAATTCTTTTTTCTTAATCCATTCATTCGTTCTACGCGTACCCATTACAATTTCAGATTGCTGCGCTCCATCTCCTGCAACTTGAGAAGCAATTAACTCTGCTATTACTTCATTTCCCTTTGCTAATTCAAGTCCGGCATTTTCATATTCTGAAAGTGGAACCAGTTCAAGATTGTATCCACACTCTCCAATTAGCTGTATAAATTGTTCAAACTCAATTTGATGTGGATGACAGATGTGCAATGTTTCTCCATCTATTTGTGAATCTTGTACATACGTTACAATTGATTTACTAGCAAAATCAATTGGTGTGAAATCAACTTTCCACTTCACATTTGGTGCTTTTCCAATTAATAGCATTGTTTTAATAAGACGATAAAATGCGTTTCCTTCAATATTTTGTTGGAACGAACCTGTTTCTGAATGACATGCTAAATTACCTGCACGATAAATATTTCCGCGCAAACCATTTTTCATTGCTTCACGAACAATGTTTTCCGCTTGTAGTTTACTATTTGAATATACATTCTCTAAGTCTACACTGTAATTAAAATCACCAGTTTTCATGTATGTATCCCATTGATCTACTGCTAATTCTAACGGGATACCAATCGTAGAAATAAAATGGAATGTAGCATCTTTTTCCACTAATGCTAGCATACGGCTAGTTCCTTGGACATTTATATTTTCAAATTGTTTTACATCTCCAAAATGTCTTACATCTGCACCGCAATGAATTATCGTATCCATCTTAGAACTGATGAACATAAATTCTTCTTCGCTCATCCCAAGATACTCTTCTCCCAGATCACCAGCTACGGCCTGTATACGCTGTAACCATTCTTCACATATATCATTAAAGTAACCTGTTAATGTATCTATAATTCTTTGCTGCACATCTTTGGTTGGTCTTACTAAACAATAAATAGTAGCAGATGTATCTCTCAGCAATTCATATAATATGTGTGATCCTAAATAACCAGTAGCTCCTGTTAAAAAGACATTTGAAATCTGGGTTTCTTCCAAAACGTTTGCATACGTAATAGTATCCGGTTCGTGAATCACTTTATATTCACGAAATACTTCTTCTTTCTCTACTTTTACTTCTCGCTCAATTCGAGCTAATCCATATATCGTTCTTTCTTTAAAGAAATCTTGAATTGTTAAATGTGAGAAATCTTCTTTTAACAATGTTAAGACTCGTAATACTTTCAATGAATGTCCACCAATTGTAAAGAAATCATCATGCACTCCAACTTTTGAAATTCCTAATACTTCCGCCCAAGCGTTCGCTATTTGTTTTTCTGCTTTATTAGAAGGTGCAACATATTCTTGTAGACGAACCGGTTCATACTTTTCTTCTAACTGAGCTAACTTCTTAACATCAATCTTTTTATTAGGTGTAAGTGGTAATTCATTAATATAAATTAGTTTAGATGGCACCATATAATCTGGTAATTGCTCTTGTAACTGATAAACTAATTCTGGTATTTCTTTTTTATTTAAAGTTGTATAGAACGCGATTAAATATTGGCTACCTTCCTTACTCTTCTTAGCAAAAACAGCATTTTCTTTTATATTATGATTTTGAGAAATTTTACTTTGGATTTCTCCTAGTTCAATACGATGTCCTCTAATTTTTACTTGATCATCTTTCCGATGTAAAAACTCTATATTTCCATCCTCTAGCAACTTAACGATATCACCTGTTTTATATATATTAACTATAGGATTTAAAGGGTTCGGAATAAAAGCTTCAATTGTTTTATTAGGTTTATTAAAATACCCTTTTGCTAATCCTACTGAATCTATATATAATTCACCAGGTACACCAATTGGACAAAGATTCATATTCTCATCCAAAATCATAACTTGATAATTAGAACATGGTTTACCAATGGGAATACTCGCAACATCCTCATTTAACTGACTAGGTATTTTATAAGTTGTCGTCACTACTGTACATTCTGTCGGTCCGTATACATTATGAATTTCAACATTTGTACCTATTCTTTCTCTCCACAATTTAATAACTTCTACAGGCAACATTTCACCGCCAATCGCAATTCTTTTTAGGGAAGCTAGCTTATATATATCTTCTTCTGCTAAATAAGTTGCTACTTGTCGAACAAAAATTGTTGCTAATGCCAAGATCGAAGTTGCTTTCACTTTATAGATTGCATGTGCAAATGCTTCTACAGACAATCGCTCTTCCTCTAATAATACATACAAGTTTCCTCCGCAGAATAAAGAAGCAAATGACTCCCATACAGAAGCATCGAAACTAAAGGAAGGAAATTGGGCAAATACATCCTCTTCTGTCAATTCATATTGCTTTTGCATCCAAGTGTACAGATTAACAACGCCTCTATGTGCTAACATCGTTCCCTTTGGATTCCCTGTTGAACCAGATGTATAAATCATATAAGCTACATCATCACAATGAATAGACAACTTTACATCTATATCTTCACAAGTTTCACTATCATACATTGAAACTGTTTGAACCCCATCACATGTTATAGGCGTCTCTTTCATCAATATAACTTTCGCTTGGCTATCTTGAATAATGTACTGTATTCTACTTTCTGGATAATCTGGATCAATCGGAACATACGCTGCACCAGCTTTTAATATAGCTACCATACTTACTACTGTGTCTATGCTACGTTTCATAAATATTCCAACATAGTCTCCTAATTGGACGCCGTTTTTAATTAACATATGAGCTATTTGATTACTTTTCTTATTTAGCTCCTCATAAGTTAAAGTACCTTCCCTTGAAGATAAAGCTATACGATTTGGAAATTGAGTAACAGTATTATAGAACATATCGACGATACTTTTCTCAGGATATACTGCTGTCGTATCATTCACTTGACTATAAAGTGCCATCTCGGCCTCTGTAATAATATTAAAATTTTTTATATAATTATTCTTATTTTGTGATGTACCAATTAAAACACCTTGTATTTGTTGTGCATAACGAGTAATCGTTGTTTCCTTCCAATTAACACTATTAAATATTATTTCTACACTTTGCATATTTTTACTAAATACAAATTGTAATGTATTCGTGTCTTGTAGCTCATAATATGTTTCACCAATAATAATAGGTGACATTTCATATAATGTATTACCGTTTTGAAACTCTTCTATTTCTTCCTCATTCATTTCTTTAATTTGTTCCAGTTGCTCTTCAATCTGTAAATCCACACTTTCATAGGAGAGAAAATTAGAAACTTCAATAGTAATCGGAAATAAACTTCCTCTTACATGATAAAGCACGACAATATGTTTTTCTTTAGAAATATGATATAACCACGTTGCAGTCGCTCCTATTAAATCTACAATGTGAGTCAAATTTGGAAATAGTTCAGTTTTCCTTTTTATCCTAAGTTCCGTTCCTTGCACATCTTTAGGTATTTTAATACTTCCTTCTACTTTCCCTAAAAATTCTTTTACCATCTCATTATAAGAAATTGCTAATTTCATATTTATGTAAATTCCTCTCTTAAATATAATAAAGGTGTGAAAATTCACACCTTTTTCATCCCTTATTAACGGGCAGATTCGTTCAATTCATAATCAGTAGCGGAGATATCCCCTTTGATTAGAATTGAACTTTCTCCTTATTCGCTTTTAAACTCACCGATAAGCTCTTGTAATTCCTGAGAAAGCCAACTTAAAGAAGTCGCTAATTCTGCAATATCTTGTACTGATATTTCTTGCTCTTTCATGCTTTCTTCAACATTACTACTGCTGTTGGCATAAGTATTTGCAATATGTGATAATTCATTTACGACTTGAACGATATTCTGGCTATTTTGTAAAATGTCACTCGAATTACCCGAAACAGCTTTTACTTGATCTGTAACAGATTGCGCTGATTTGGAGATTTTTTCGAAGAAATCTCCACTACTTTGAACAAGTGAAATTCCAGTTTCTACTTCTTTTGAACCTTTTTGCATTGAAACTACAGCATCTTCTGTCTCAGCTTGTGTTTCACCAATTAATTTCGCTATATCTTTAGCAGACGCTTCCGTTTGTTCTGCTAATTTTCGTACTTCATCAGCAACAACTGCAAACCCTCTCCCAGCTGCTCCAGCACGTGAAGCCTCAATAGAAGCATTTAAAGCTAATAAATTTGTTTGATTTGAAATACCTGTAATTACAGTTACGATATCACTAATTTCTTTTGACCTTGTTTCTAACGAATAAATGATGGAAGATAAATCTTGTACTGCATTTTGAATTAAACTCATTTGATTAATAATTTGTCCAATCACTTCATTACCTTCAATTGAATGTTGCTCCATACCTTCAGAAGCAACCGCAACTTGTTTCGCAGCCCCAGTTATCTCTTCTACCTTATCTTCCATTCCATGTACAATCCCTAAACATTGTTGTACTGAAGTTTTTTGAGACTGTGCCCCTACTCTTAAACCTTCAATAGAACTTGCAATCTCTTGAACTGCCATGCTGTTTTCCTCTGTACTCGCCGACAATTCTTGTGAAGAAGAAGAAACTTGCTCAGCAGTTTGCCTTACTTTATCTATAATCCCTTTAAACTTTTCAATCGTGTTATTGAAATAAACATTAATAATTCCAATATCATCTGGTCTTTCTTTTAATTTAATACTCAAGTCACCTTCACCAATTTTACGTAACCCTTCTCGTAAATCTTTTAATGGCGCTAACGAGTGACGCACGATAAAGAATTGAGTAATAGTCGCAATCGCTAATGAAATAATGATAAAGAGTAAGCCCTGTATCATAAACTTCTCTTTTGTAATAGGAACAATGGAAGCATCTAAGTCAGCCGCAATAATTGCAACAATATTGTTTTCTCCATCTGTAATTGGTTCTAATATTGTCACCCACGAACCTATTTCATCTTCATATACTTCTGTCATTTGGGCCTTTTTCGTATCAATCACTTTATCGTATGCCTTCATCCAATGAGCGGGTTGTTCATAATAATCTCCCGGCTTTATAGGGAACGCATTTGTTAACTCTGTAGTCAAACCAACGAGTTGTAATTCTCGCTTTTCATTCGGCTTTGCTCCTGTAACATACGTTTGTCCAACACTTTTCAATTCTTTTGACACTTCATCTAATTTCTCTGTTAACTTTTCTTTTTTCACTTTTTCGGCTGTAGGATCTTTCGCCATGTCTCTAACTAATTCTACATCCAATTTTTTCAATACTATTTCTCCTGTTTCAATAGACTGCCTTTCAAATAAAGACATCATACTATTTTGAAACATGTTGAAACTTAACGCACCCATACTTCCAACAAGTGTCAAAATAACTAATACAGTTAATAAGACGTTCTTTTGAAGGAACGATAACTTATGCCAATATTTTTTCATTAATATCCACCTTCCTTAATTAACATAACAAAAAAAACAAAATATACGAATATTTTGTTTGAAAATGATTCTCAATATATTCGAGAATAAAAAAAAGCCAATGTAAAAGCATTGGCCAAGACCAACCCTATCCGTCCGGTAACTGGCTAGCATAGCCTTTCGACCTTAGCTCCTGTAGTTTTGCGTCCTCATGTTTCCATCAGTTTGCCTTTCTCGCTGAACGAGTTGAACGATATGGGAGTTCTATGAGAATTAATTTATTCTCTTTCAAAGATTACAACATATAAATCAAAATGTCTACTTATTTAGAGATATAAATACAAATTTTTAACGCATTGCTTTTTCGAAATAATTTCAAAAAGTACGTGAATGTTACTTTTTTTGTGTTATATAATAAAAAATGTATAAATAACAAGGATTTCTTCGGGTATTTATTTAATTTTCATTCAAATTAAACTATTCGAATATATCTTAACTAATGAATTTCGGAGGTAGTTTATCATGTTTTGGCTACAATTTCTTACCTTGTTACTCTGTATTTTTATTGGTGCACGCCTAGGCGGAGTTGGTTTAGGAGTAATGGGTGGAGTTGGTATGGCAATACTCGTTTTTGTCTTCCACTTACAACCGACCGCGCCTCCTATCGATGTAATGCTTATGATTTTGGCAGTAATTACTGCTGCTGGTGCTTTGCAAGCTGCTGGAGGAATGGACTATCTTGTTCATCTAGCTGAAAAGGCATTACGAAAAAATCCAAAGCGTATTACTTTTTTTGCTCCAATTGTTACTTATTTATTCACACTATGTGCAGGTACTGGTCACGTTGCCTATTCTGTACTTCCTGTTATTGCAGAAGTCTCTCGTGAATCAGGGATTAGACCGGAACGCCCAATGTCGATTGCCGTAATCGCTTCTCAACAAGCAATTACAGCTAGCCCAATTTCAGCTGCCACAGTTGCTCTTTTAGCAATGTTAGCTGACTATAAAATCACTTTATTAGATATTTTAAAAGTGAGTATTCCTTCTACTTTCATTGCTTGTATGTTAGCAGCATTCGTTGCTAGTAAGATGGGAAAAGAATTAAATGAAGACCCTGAATACTTAAAACGATTAAAAGAAGGAATGATTCCTAAGCTTGAAGAGAAAAAAGAATTTGTAGGTGTAAAGGGCGCCAAATTATCAGTTATCCTTTTCCTTGTAGGAACCTTCCTTGTTGTACTTCTTGGTTCATTTGAAGCACTTCGTCCAGGATGGATAGTTGATGGGAAGTTAGCCCGTCTTTCCATGCCGAACACAATTGAGATGGTTATGTTAACTATCGCGGCTCTTATTATTATTTTCTGTAAACCAAATGTAGAAAGCATTGTGTCTGGTAACGTCTTTAAAGCAGGAGCAACAGCAGTTGTTGCTATTTTCGGTATCGCTTGGATGGGAGATACTTTCTTTAATGGAAACTTAAATATGATTCAAGGATCTATTCAGCATTTAGTAACAAGTGCACCTTGGCTATTTGCCATCGCACTATTCATTCTATCTATTTTACTGTACAGCCAAGCAGCAACAGTACGTGCCTTAATGCCACTTGGACTATCCCTTGGTATTCCACCAGCACTACTGATTGCGATGTTCCCTGCAGTAAACGGATATTTCTTCATTCCAAACTACGGGACAATCGTTGCTGCCATTAACTTTGACCGTACTGGTACAACAGGTATCGGTAAATACGTATTAAATCATAGCTTTATGATTCCAGGCTTAATTGCAACATTTACTTCTATCGGAATTGGAATGCTTTTAATTTCTATTATGTTTTAAAGAAAAAGCACAAACCCTTATTTAAAAAGGTTTGTGCTTTTTTAATCAAATGTTTGTTTAAATTTTTTGGGCAGTCTACTTCTCGATGTAGCACTTAAAATACTACATGTCCTTTTCTACAAACTTCTCTTTACTTCTTCAGCTAATTTTCTCGTACTTTCATACGCAGATTCAGCTAAACTAATTGCTGAAATAACTGAAACACCGTCCGCACCCGCTTCTATAACTGCCGCTGTATTTTCAATTGTAATCCCACCAATACCAACGATTGGCACTGTAATTCCTTGTTCTCTAAAATAAGCTAATCCTTTCGTTCCTTGAACCGCTTTCGTATCTTTTTTCGTACTCGTTGGAAAAATAGGTCCAACGCCTAAATAATCTGCTCCATTTTCGATTGCAAAGCGTGCTTCTTCAATTGTATGAGCAGATACGCCGATAATTTTATCTCCCATTTTTTCACGAACAGATGTAATCCCTTCATCATCTTGTCCTACATGAACACCATCTGCATCTAATTCAATGGCTAATTCTACATCATCATTTACAATGAAAGGAACACTATATTCCTTACAAAGCGTCTGCAATTCTTTTGCAAAGCGCACTCTATCTCCTCCGATTAAAGAACCTTCCCCCTTCTCGCGAAACTGAAAAAGTGTCACTCCACCATCTAACGCTTCTTTCAATACAGCTAAAGGATCCCTCGTGCAGTTATTACTTCCCATAATAAAATACACTTGCAATAGGTTAGACATTTTCTTTGTTTCAATGCGCATCATGTGTTTCATCCCCCTTACTCTAACTCCTCAATCTTCCCATATTTCTCTATATCAGCTGAAGTTGTATTCGCTAATTGATTTAAAAATTCAATTTGGAAACTACCTGGCCCTTTTTCTACTGTTTTAGCAGCTGCCAGTTCCGAAGCTACACCATAAAACGTTAATGCTGCTACAGTTGCCTTTACATAATCTTTTTCAACTGCTACAAATGCTCCTATTACTGAAGTTAGTAAACACCCTGTTCCCGTAACTTTCGTTAAAATAGGGTGACCGTTTCGAATAAGAACAGTTCGCTCTCCATCTGTAACAACATCTTCTTTTCCAGTAATGACCGCAACTGTATTCAATTCGTCTGCTGCCTGCCTTGCAATGCTTACAACATTGCCCTTTCCAGTACCAGCGTCTACCCCTTTAATTTCCCATTTTTCATTAATAACATTTGCTATTTCAGCTGCATTTCCGCGGATAATCGCTAAATCGATTTCAGCCGGAATATGTCTCGCAACTTCTGTTCGATACGAAGTTGCTCCTGCACCAACTGGATCAAACAGTACTGGCACATTGTTCGCATTTGCTGATTTACTCGCGAGTAACATCGCTTCTACTTCTTCAGGACGAAGTGTCCCCATATTTAATACTAACGCTCCAGCAATGCTCGCCATTTCTGCTACTTCTTCTTTTGCATACGCCATTACAGGCGATGCCCCAAGTGCCAACAAACCGTTAGCAGTAAAATTTGTTACAACAACATTTGTAATATTATGAACGAGTGGATTAGATTCTCTCACCAAATCCACTACTTTACTAATTTCTTTCATATTCATCCTTTTCATCTCCTAACTATAATGATGGGAGATACACAAAAAGACACTTTGCGCGTACGCAAAGTGCCTGAACATGTGCTTTTACACTCTCCCTACGCTGGCATTATCCAACAGGTTCAAATGGTCAATGACGGACTAGTAGTCATCCTCTCAGTTTGTATCCACAAACTCCCATGTGTTTCTTATTCATCTACTTCAAAGTCTACTCTTATTCTAGTAAAATAACAAGTTCTTTACTTTTCTATTTAATATAGAAGCAACTGATAAAGTGAAACTTTAATCAGTTGGGATTTTGTTCACTCCATTAAAAACAGCTCAAATATGGAGCGAAACTGAATCTCAAGAAGATGTATGCTATATTTAACTTATGGAAATTTGAAAGGATGTTTTTAATATGTCAAAAAGCGTTGTAATCGCTGAAAAACCTTCCGTTGCACGAGATATCGCTCGTGTACTGAAGTGTGATAAAAAAGGAAACGGCTATCTTGAGGGTAATAAATATATTGTAACTTGGGCTTTAGGTCATCTCGTTACATTAGCAGATCCAGAAAGTTATGATGTGAAATATAAAAAGTGGAATTTAGAAGATTTACCGATGCTACCTGAGCGTTTGAAATTAACGGTTATTAAACAAACTGGTAAACAATTTAATGCTGTAAAAAGTCAGCTACTTAGAAAAGATGTAAATGAAATTATTGTAGCAACAGACGCTGGACGTGAAGGGGAATTAGTCGCACGCTGGATTATCGATAAAGTTAAGCTAAATAAACCAATCAAACGTTTATGGATTTCTTCTGTAACCGATAAAGCAATTAAAGATGGTTTTGCAAATTTAAAACCAGGTAAGGCATATGACAATTTATATGCTTCAGCAGTTGCGCGTTCAGAAGCTGACTGGTATATCGGTCTTAATGCAACTCGCGCTTTAACAACTCGCTTTAATGCTCAGTTAAATTGTGGCCGTGTACAAACGCCTACTGTCGCTATGATTGCTAGTCGTGAGGATGAAATAAAGAACTTCAAAGCTCAAACTTACTACGGCATCGAAGCTCAAACAATGGAGAAGCTCAAACTTACTTGGCAAGATGCAAATGGCAATAGCCGTAGTTTTAATAAAGAAAAAATCGATGGTATTGTAAAAAGTTTAGATAAACATAATGCTACTGTTGTGGAAATTGATAAGAAACAGAAGAAGTCATTCTCTCCTGGTCTTTACGATTTAACTGAATTGCAACGTGATGCAAATAAAAAGTTCGGTTACTCTGCTAAAGAAACATTAAATATTATGCAAAAATTGTATGAACAGCATAAAGTACTAACGTACCCTCGTACAGATTCACGCTACATTTCATCTGATATCGTTGGAACACTTCCAGAACGTCTAAAAGCATGTGGTGTTGGAGAATACCGTCCCTTCGCACATAAAGTATTACAAAAGCCTATCAAACCTAACAAATCATTTGTTGATGATAGTAAAGTAAGCGATCATCATGCGATTATTCCAACAGAAGGATACGTTAACTTCTCAGCATTCACAGATAAAGAACGCAAAATTTATGATTTAGTTGTAAAACGTTTCTTAGCTGTTTTATTCCCAGCATTCGAATACGAGCAACTAACATTACGTACCAAAGTTGGTAGTGAAACGTTCATTGCACGCGGAAAAACGATTTTACATGCTGGTTGGAAGGAAGTATACGAAAATCGATTTGAAGACGATGATGTAACTGATGACGTAAAAGAGCAGCTTCTGCCTCACATTGAAAAGGGCGATACATTAACTGTAAAGTTACTTATGCAAACATCAGGCCAAACGAAAGCACCTGCACGCTTTAATGAAGCAACTTTACTTTCAGCAATGGAGAATCCTACAAAATATATGGATACGCAAAATAAACAACTTGCTGATACGTTAAAATCGACTGGTGGATTAGGTACTGTAGCGACACGCGCAGACATTATCGACAAGCTATTCAATTCATTCTTAATTGAAAAACGTGGTAAAGATATTCACATTACTTCAAAAGGTCGCCAGTTACTTGATTTAGTACCAGAAGAATTAAAATCTCCTACACTAACTGGTGAATGGGAACAAAAACTTGAGGCTATCGCAAAAGGTAAATTGAAAAAAGAAGTATTCATTTCGGAAATGAAGAACTATACGAAAGAAATTGTTTCTGAAATTAAATCGAGTGATAAGAAATATAAACATGACAACATTTCGACGAAGTCTTGTCCAGATTGCGGTAAACCAATGCTAGAAGTAAATGGAAAAAAGGGAAAAATGCTCGTATGCCAAGACCGTGAATGTGGTCATCGTAAAAATGTATCTCGTACAACAAATGCTCGCTGTCCGCAATGTAAGAAGAAACTAGAATTACGTGGTGAAGGCGCTGGCCAAATTTTCGCATGTAAATGTGGCTATCGCGAAAAACTTTCTACATTCCAAGAAAGACGTAAAAAAGAATCTGGAAACAAAGCTGATAAGCGCGACGTTCAAAAATATATGAAACAACAGAACAAAGAGGAAGAACCATTAAACAACCCATTTGCGGAAGCATTAAAAAAATTAAAGTTCGATTAAACAAAAAGGTTCCTACCGCTCTCGGTAGGAACCTTTTCTTAATGAATGATTTTACTTCCTTTTGCATTCTCAACAAATTTTTCACTTGATTTGTTAATTGGTGTTTTCAGTAATAACGCAGCAACAATCATAACTACTACGAAAGCACTTAACACAAGTAAATCACGCGTTACGATATCCCAAAGCATTCCGCCAACTGTTTCACGAATTGCGCTAATTGCGTATGTGAATGGTAAGAACGGATAAATCGCTTGGAAGAACGCTGGTGTCATTTGGATTGGGAATGTTCCGCCCGATCCTGCTACTTGTAGTACAAGTAAAATGATCGCCATCGATTTCCCAACATTTCCGAAAATAGAAACGAGTGAGTATACGATACAAACGAAGACTCCTCCAATAAATAAACTAAATAACACAAACCAGAACTTATCGACTACGTACGTACCGAGTAAGAATATATCTCCCATCGATACGATAAACGCTTGTGAAAGACCTATCGTTAAGAATGTTAATAAACGTCCGAAGTAAATTTCATGGCTCTTATAATTTGCGCCCTCTTCGTGTACTTCTACCGTTAATAATGAAACCATTAATAATGCGCCTACCCATAATGCAAGCACTGTATAGAATGGTGACATCGCTGAACCGTAGTTCGGCATCGCAAATAATTTATTTTCTTTTAAATTTACTGGATTCGCAAAGTAATCACTTTGCTTCTCAACATCGTTTTTCAATAAGCGTATGATGTCTTTTAAATCCTCTTCAGATTCAAAATCACGAATTTTATCTGCTAATTCTTTAATCTTTTTCTCAGTAGCTGGCATTTCAGCTTTAATGTCTGCTAATTTCTTTTTACCATCTACTAAACCTTTTGATGAATCTTCTAGTAATTTTTTAACATCTGGAAGCTTTTTGTCTGCCTCTTTTAAAATTTGAGATGTGTTTTTAGACATCTCTTTTGTGCGAGCAATTGCTGCATTGAAATTTGGAGTGATTTCTGAGTCATATTTAGCTAAAATGTCACCAATTTGGCCCGAAACACTTTTAGACACTTGATTAATACTTTCAATAACATCTGCTGCTGGTTTTTGACCTTTATTAATAGCGTCAATTCCTTTATCAGTTAACTCCATTCCTTTTTGTAAACCATCTTTTGCTTTATTTAACTTAGAAATTGTACCATTAAGGTTTTTATCACTATTCACATCAGCTAACACTTTATTTGTACTTTCCAGAACTGGAATCATGTCATTAACTAAATTCCAACTTGCTTTGAACTGCCCATTCAAATCATTTAAGGCTACTTTTGTAGAATCTAATCCATTAACACCTTTGTTACTTAAGTCTTCTCTTGCTTTTTCAAGCTCTGTTTTTAATCTGCTGTAATCATTTACAGCTTTATCATATTTCTCTCTACCATTGTTTAATATCTCATTAGCCTTATTTATATCTTGATTTAAATTGCCTCTAAGCTGCTGTGCATTTTCTTGCGCATTTTCAGCCTTACTTTTCAGTTGCTCAGCTGTACTTACTGCTTTTTCAAAATCAGCTACAAACGTTGCATTATAATCCTTTTCAGCTTGATTTACTAAATTATTTACTGCATCTAATTTTTGATTTACAGCATCTCGCACATCTTGTTTAACTTCTTGTCCGGAACTAATTAAATCTCCTACATGCTTAACCCTATTGTTAGCATCCACCATAGAATTTTTAAGCACCGTTAAACTTTCCACTCTGTTTCCAAAGAACTGTTTACCGAATTCCGTGGAAGCTGATTCCTTGAAAGCTGTAAAGAAATCAATCAAATATGAAACACTATCGATACGCTCTTGGAGGAGCTTTGAAGCATCCTGCACATTTTTCTGTGCTACAGCTGGATCCACGCCTTTATTTTGAAGGCCATCCATAACACTCTTTACATATGCCGTTCCAACACGAGTAGAATTGAAAACAGTGTTTACAGTTTGATCAATATTTTTAGCAATATTTTTATACCCTTCACCATTCACTTGTGGTAATGCTGGAATCTCTGGTATTTGTGGAATAGTTATATTAGGTAAGACTGGTAATTTAGCTGGATCTGGCAATGTCAGATTAAAGTCAAATGCCGGATTTTTTAAGTAATCCGTAATTTTCGCTGCAGCATCCAATCCCTGCTGCATTACCATTAAATTATTCTTAATAGTTCCTGGAGCACGTTGCAATGTTTCATCATTTCTCGCAAAGAACTTATCTAAATTCCCTAATGCTTCTTGCCCATCATTCATAACACTCTCTACAACCGGCAACTCTTTTTGCGCTACTTTTACAACATCTTCCGCTCGAGTTGCATCATCTAATGCCTTATCCATGAGTGTATTCATTTCTGGGAACTGCGCTTCTAACTTAAATACAAGATTTTTTACTTTTTCGATACTTGGTAAATTTGTTTCTAAATCGATTCCAAGATCATTGAAAATTTTAAAAATCTCACCGTTTGCTGTTTTTACAAAGTTTTTACTAATTTCTTCTGTAATACCTGATGCACCTTTTGCTGTAATCTTCGGTGCAATTGCGTTTACTTTTTCATTCACATAGTAATCCAGTTCTGGTTTTTTAGGATTTTCATCCAGAACAGTTGCAATTTTTTCAGAGAAGTCTTTTGGAATCGTAATACTTGCATAATAATCCCCACGCTCAACTCCGTAAATCGCTTGTTTTTCATCTACAAATTTCCAGCCAAGATTTTTGTTTTTCTTAAGGGAGTCTACAATCTCTTTCCCGATATTAATATCTTTCCCTCTTAAATTAGAACCTGCATCTTGGTTAGAAACTGCAATGGGAACCTCTTTTGTATTTCCATATGGATCCCAAGAAGCTTTAATGTTAAACCATGCATATAACGATGGTAAAATCATTAATCCTAAAACAATAACAATTGCAGCCCAATGTTTGGCTACATTCCGTAAATCTGTCTTATAAATACGCCAAATTTGTTTCATAGAAGTTATCACCTAATTATATATTTTTCCTTCTTTAGAAAATGATACATGCATTTTGCAATTATATCACTTTCTACATCGTGTATTAACCAAAAACGTACTATTTTTTCCCATTAACTTTCACTTACTTCATTATATAACGAAGTGAGTCAAAGTATGAATACAAAATGACCAAATCGGTTTTACATTCAATAATAACAAATATATATGAAATGTCATAAAAAATACAAGTATTTTCTCTTGGAAATACTTGTATTCCTAAAAAAATCCTCACAGCTTTTATTCTCTGTGAGGATTTCTTCTATTATATATCCAATTGAACCTCTACACCGAAATGATCTGAAATTACATTTCTGTTTGTACCATTAAAAATAACTTTTGAAGAATGAACTTTTTTACTTTGGTTACACAATATTAGATCGATTCGCAAATTATGTTTATTTTCATCCCAACCAGCAATCTCGCCTTGGACAGTCGTTCCTTCATCCTTCTCTATTGCTAATTCATATGTGTCATACAACCCTTTTTGCATCATATACTCATAACCTTCGCCTTCCAAGCGAGCATTGTTATTAAAATCCCCCATTAAGAAGGCGAGCTTATTGCTATCTACACGCTCCATCAAACGATCGAATTGACCTTTGAATGACTCTTCTTCATCATTCCACCAACCGAGATGGCAAGAGTAAAACGTTATATCCTTACCATTATAAGCAATTGTTGTACTTACAATTTTACGCGTTTTCCAATACGTTGTATCCTCGTTTTCTGAAATAAAGAACGTATCTTCTTTTATAATATTATGCTTCGTTATAATCGCTAATCCTTCTTCGTACACGTCATAACCAATATGAGAGAAATCCCAAGTAATATTGTAATCTTTTACATGTAGCGCTTTTAACTCTTCTAATAGTAAAAGTCCAAAATTATCTTTTTTCTTGTTACCGCATACATTTTCAGCTTGTATGGACTGACTTACTTCTTGTAATGCGATGACATCGTACTCTTCTTCTTGAATTACTTTAGCAAGGTATTGTATCTTTTCTATTTGATTCTCTTCTTGCCAAGAATGACAGTTTAAAGTTAGCAATTTCATATTATTACGCACCTAACATATCTTGAATGTCTGACTTTAATACGTCAGCTTTCGGACCATATACCGCTTGTACACCTTTATCTTTTACAATAAGCCCTAAAGCACCATTTTGTTTCCACTGTGCTTCTGGTGCAACAACATCTAAGTCTTTTACTGTTACACGTAAGCGTGTCATACAAGCATCTACGTCAGCAATATTTTCTTTTCCACCTAATAAATCGATAACTTTTGTTGCTAATGAACCGTCTTGTACATTTCCTGTTCCTTCTGATGCCTCATCTTCATTATCAATATAGTTACCTGCACGCCCTGGTGTTGGTAAATTGAATTTTTTAATTAAGAAATTAAATAGTGTAAAGTTAAGACCGAAGAACACTAATGAAACAATAACAAAGTTGATTAAGTCTCTTGTTAAACCTGCATTAACCATCATTGGTGTACGAGTAATTAACTCAATAAATCCAAATGCATGAACACGTAAGTTAATTAAATCAGCTAGCGCGAATGCAAGTCCTGTTGTAATAGCATATACAACATATAATACTGGAGCAATAAACATGAACATGAATTCAATTGGTTCTGTTACACCTGTTAAGAATACTGCTAATGCTGCTGATAAAAACATTGGTTTATATTTTGCACGCTTTTCTTTATCAACGTTACGGAACATCGCAAATGCAATCCCCATTAACGCTGCTGTTGAGCCGATAACTTGTCCAGCTTTGAAACGAGCTGGTACAACGTTATTTAATAAATCGTTATATGCCTTCGTATCTCCATTTGCTAATAAATTATTTAAATCTGTAATCCATGCAAGCCATAATGGATCTTGTCCTGCTACAACTTGTCCAACTTTTGAACCAGTTAGCATCGTATATGTTCCACCTAGCTCTGTATAGTTCATCGGAATCGTTAACATATGGTGTAAACCAAATGGTAATAATAAACGCTCTAACGTTCCATATACAAACGGTGCAACAACTGGTGCGCTATCTTTTGAAGCTGCAATCCAGCGACCAAATTCATTTAACCCACTTTGGATGAATGGCCATAGAATTGATAATACAATCGCAGTAACTGTAGACCAAAGAATTACAACGAATGGCACAAATCGTTTTCCATTAAAGAATGCTAATGCCTGTGGCAGTTTATTATAGTTATAATATTTGTTATATAGATTAGCTCCTAAGAAACCTGTGATAATCCCCACGAAAACTCCCATGTTTAATGCTGGTGCACCAAGTACAGAAGTAAAATAATCTTTTACAAGTAAATCTCCTGCTATTACTGAAGAAACTGTCGCTTTTGAATCCGCTAACATTTGAGCGTTTACGCCAAATATAGCTCCTGTAATTCGGTTTGTTAAGACGAATGCTAATAGTGCTGCAAATGCACCGCCTGCACGATCCTTCGCCCAAGATCCCCCAATTGCTACTGCGAATAAAATGTGTAGATTTGTAATGATTGCCCAACCGATGTCTTCCATTACGCGAGCAATTGTATGAACTGCGTTAACATCCCCAGCAGACATCCCAATTAACTTACCGATGGAAATCATTAAACCGGCTGCTGGCATTACAGCTACAACAACTAATAACGCTTTCCCGAACTTTTGCCAAAAATCAAAAGACGTAATTTTCATCTGTTCTTCCTCCCCTTTATTTATAACAACATAATGATTTAAATTATAATTTCTGTTCCCTTTATGAAAACGATTCCTTATATTACTTTATTTTTATCTTTACGCAACCGTTTTCATAAATCTATTTTAATAAAAGCGTTTTCACTTTGCAATAGAAATTTATTTTTTTTCATAAAAAAAGATGCTCAAAGAGCATCCTTTTTTATTATGAAATGCGATAAACCCTTGTTTCATAAGGTTTTAAAGCAATTGTTGTTACTTCTTCATGTTCCGCAACTTCATAGTTATTTAAAAGCAAACGTTTGCGTTCTAGTGCAAATGAACCCTCATTATACACAGCTTCCTCTTTTGAGATATTACTAATTACAATGACTTTTTCATCCTGTAACGTACGTGTATATGCATAAATTTGTGGATCGTCTTCTAAAAGTAAATCGTACGTACCATAGTTCAGTACATCGTGCTCTTTTTTCAGGGCAATCATTTTCTTATAGAAATTGAAAATAGACTTTTCTTCATTTTTTTGCTTTTCAACATTAATTTCTTTGTAATTTGGATTCATGCTAAACCAAGGTGTACTTGTTGTGAAACCAGCATTCATCTCATCATTCCACTGCATAGGTGTACGTGAATTATCGCGGCAAGAAGCCCATATAATCTCCATCATATCTTGATGTGGTACGCCCTCTGCAATTTTCTCGCGATATAAATTTTTAATTGCTACATCATCGTAATCTTCAATATTTGGTAACTGAACATTTGTCATACCAATTTCTTGGCCTTGATAAATAAACGGTGTACCGTGCATAAAGAAATACATCGCCCCTAGAGCTGTTGCACTTTCACGCCAATATTGTTTGTCATCTCCCCATGTTGAAACGATACGTGGTTTATCGTGATTCTCAATATATAAAGCGTTCCATCCTTTATTTTCTAATCCTTTTTGCCATTTCGTTAATACTTTTTTCAATCCTACAACATCAAGGTCTTTCTTCTTCTCTGCATCCCATAAACTTAAATGTTCAAACTGGAATACCATATTGAACTTACCTTGCTCTTCTCCAACCCAAAGCTCAGCATCTTCAATCTTAACGCCATTTGCTTCACCAACAGTCATAATATCGTACTTAGAGAATGTATTTTCTTTTAGCTCTTCTAATAAAGGTTGAATACCTTTCACATTCATATGTTTATCAAAAGATGGCACATATTTTAACTCTTTTGGATTTGGCATATCCTTAAAGCCTTCTTCTTTTTTAATATGACTGATTGCATCAACGCGGAAACCATCAATACCTTTATCAAGCCACCAATTAACCGTATCATATAGTACTTCGCGAACTTCTTTATTCTCCCAGTTCAAATCTGGTTGTTTACGTGAGAATAGATGTAAATAATATTGTTCTGTTTCTTCATCATATTCCCATGCCGAACCATTAAAAATACTTTCCCAGTTGTTTGGCTCCGCACCATCTTTACCATCATGCCAAATATACCAATCACGCTTCGGATTATCTTTAGATGAACGTGATTCAATAAACCATGGATGTTCATCACTCGTATGATTAATAACTAAATCAATAATTAGCTTCATATCACGCTTATGAACTTCATCTAGTAAAGCATCAAAGTCTGCCATTGTACCAAACTCATCCATAATATCTTGATAATCACTAATATCATAACCATTATCATCATTAGGCGATTTATACATTGGACAAATCCAAATTACATCTATACCTAAGTCTTTTAAATAATCCAGTTTTGCAATAATACCTTGTAAATCTCCAATACCATCACCATTTGAATCCATAAAGCTTCGTGGATAAATTTGATAAGCAACCGCTTCTTTCCACCATGTCTTATTCATAGTCATTCTCTCCTTTTGCATCCCATCGGAATTTTATGCAAACGTTTTCGTAACACTATCATAACAAAATATGAACAGTTTGCAACTGTTTTCATTGAACTCTATGTAGATTCTTTATTCTTATGCTTTATTTATTTCTCACAAAGGTAAATCTCATTCTTCACCTCTCCTTGTCCACGCGTATTACAGACATTTTTCATATATTAATAAAAAGCTCTGATTATTTTGGAAAGGAGTAAGAAATTGAAGCAAACAAAATTAACAGGTCGTATCGTTGTTCCCACAGATCCTGACTACAATGTAGCCCGAATGAATTTAAATTTAAGTATTCCAAAACTCCCTTGTATTATTGTTTTTTGTCAAAATAACAAGGATATCTGTAACGCCTTAAAATGGGCACGTGAACGTCATATACCATTTCGGTTAAGAAGTGGACGTCATAGCTATGAAAATTTTTCTCTTTTAAATAGAGGACTTATTATTGATGTGAGTGAAATGCATCGCATTACTGTTAATACAGAGAAATTAACAGCAACAATTGAGGCTGGTGCAAATCTTGGCACTGTTTATAAAGAACTTTGGAATTACGGTGTTACAATTCCTGCTGGTACAAGTGCAAGCGTTGGAATTGTTGGATTAGCACTTGGCGGTGGTATTGGTATGCTTTCACGCTTATTTGGATTAACATGTGATCAATTAATGGAAGTGGAAATGGTACAAGCGTGTGGAAAATTTGGTGCAAAACCCATTCGTGCAAATGAACAAGAAAACTCTAACCTTTTTTGGGCATGCCGTGGTGGCGGTGGTGGAAACTTCGGAATTATCACTTCCTTAACTTTTCGAGTCCACCCCGTAAAAAATGTATCAATTTTCTCAATTACATGGGAATGGGAAGACTTTATTGCTGCATTTCAAGCGTGGCAAAACTGGGCACCTTATATAGATGAACGTCTCACTTCATCGATCGAATTATTCGCCAAGCAACGAAATAAAATCGAAGCACAAGGCGAGTTTGTCGGTTCTCCCTCTGAACTCCATTCCCTATTATCCCCTCTTCTTGAAACTGGCAGCCCCTCTCTCTTTATAGAAGAAGTTCCTTATATAAAGGCTGTCGAATTTTTTAATGGCGGTAACATCCCTGAAAATTTCAAGCGCTCTGGTTCCTATGTCTATAAACCTATTCCCCTTAAAGGCATTCAACTCATGCAATACTTTCTTTCTCATGCCCCAAATAAAGATGCTAGTATTTGGCATCAATCGCTCATAGGTGCTGTTGAAAATATTTCGCCGAATGAAACGGCTTATTTTCATCGTAAAGCAATTATTGCCCAAGAATACATTACCTCTTGGAAATGCGATGATGAAGAAAACCGAAATATACGCTGGGTTAAAGATTTACGAGAAAGCTTAGATCCTTATACACTAGGTGACTATGTGAACTGGCCCGATATCGACATTAAAAATTGGCAAACTAGTTATTATGGCTCTAACTTTCACAGATTGCGTAAAGTAAAAACTATGTATGATCCTTGTGATGTTTTTCATTTCCAACAAAGTATTCCTCCTTTTCATACGTGAAAAAGAGGATAACATAAAAAAATCATCCAATATACCGTTACCTCACAGTATGTTGGATGATTCAAGTTGATTTTCTATATCGTTTCAAATTCTTGCTCCTACTCATAAACTTTTACTTACAGATTAATTGTATTTCGTATCATTTTCATGCAATGAATGTAATTTAATATTTGGTACTTTATCTTTTTCCATACCTCTATTATAAGAAACAGGAACTTGAAATTCGAATTGCTTTGTCTCATGTTTTTGTAAATAGACTGGTTTCGGTACTGGATAGCTTTTTGAATTCTCGTTTGCATTATCATATAAAACAACTTTTAATGCTTGTGAATGATTACGATAATTTTTTAAAGTAACAATGCACTTCGGTTGGATATTATCTCCATTTTTCTCCATTCTACACTGGCTATCTTCTTTTTTATATTCTATTGCTTCTACCCCTGTTTTTCCTGCATAGTACCATGTTTTATTCAATGTCTGGAGGATTGTATTTAAAATAAACGGCATCATTACAATCAAAATACTAATGCCTACTACTTTTATCTTATTCATTTTTCTAAATGTACTAGACTCCTTTTTTCCTAGCCATTTTAAAAATAATATAAATGCAATTACATGTAGTATGAAAGAAACAATCAATATATTTGAGACTTTATAATCCATATAAACATACGTATGTATCGGAACCTTATAGACATTGAATAGTTTTTCCCCAATTAATTCATTATCATTTGGAATTTTTAATAATAACAAAACCCCTATACTGTAACAAATAGCTACTAATCGATCATACTCAATACGAATCATTCTTTCTCCCCTTCACTTTGTTTTTTATTATCGATTTTAGCTATTATTACCATACTATACAATCTTTTTATAGAGGATAACGTAAAAAAGTTCCTTATAAATATATAAAGAACCTTATTAATATACATTATGAATTAAAAAATCAATATACAATTTTCACATTGAGATTTCTTCAAAATATGTTGGATTGTGTATTGTAATTTTTTTATCTAAAATTGTAACAATGCTATCATTTTTTAATTGTTTTAATACGCTGCTAACTGTCTCTCGAGATGTTCCAGATATTTTGGATATTTCAATTGTTGTAAGTGGACATGAAATTACAATCTTTTCCCCACTCTGTTCTCCTAAATCCTGCATTAAATAATTTAACGTTTGGATAACACGATCTTGTGCATTAGGAATTGTAATATTTTGCACTCGATTTTCATTCAATTTTAATATAGATGATAATTGCTGAACAACGTACATCAATTGCGTTCTGCTGGATTTTACCATATCTTCAAAGATTACCGTTGGAATATAATATACCTCCACATCCGTCATTGCTTCTGCTGTATAGTTATATCCTCTGTCTGTAAACATACCACCATAAGGAAAAATAGAATACCGCTTTACATAGTCATCGTATAATAAGTTCCCATTTTGATTAACCCGCTCTAACTTTACAAAACCATCTAACATGAAGTAAATTCTTTCCCTTGAATCCCCTTCTAAAAATAAAAATTGACCTTTTTTATAAGTTCGCCAATAAACAAACTCTGTTAAGCCTTTCAATTTTTTTTCTGTTAAATGAGCAAATAATTCGAACTGCTTTAAGTCTTTCACTACGTTCCGTCTATTCATAAAATTCCCTCTCTCTTGCTGTATGTTGGAGCGAAAAATCAAGAAAGCGTATTCAATTTGAATTTTATCATAATTAACTTATATATTCAGATTTCATCATGAAAACTTTATGAACAATGAGTACAAAAAATATTAATAAATAAAAAGAATGAAGTTATTAACCTCATTCTTTTTTTTACTACTAAGTAGCGTACATAATAATTTAAACATACATGCATACATTCTGTTTTGAAATAATAGTACCAGCTTTTTCTTCTAGTGCTTCATATACTTTTTCTAAAGACGTAATAATTGTTTTTCTTTTTGGATTTGTATTAACAAAATTAATAGCAGCTTCAATTTTTGGAAGCATGCTTCCCGCAGCAAATTGTTGTTCTTCAATATATTCTTCTAATTGATTCACTGTGACATGCTCTAATTTTTTTTGATTCGGTTGATTATAATTTACATACACATGATCAACTGCAGTTAAAATAACGAGCGTATCGGCATCTACTAATTCTGCTAATTTCTGCGCAGCGAAATCTTTATCGATAACCGCTTCAGTTCCTTCTAACCCTTCTTCGGAATCAATTACTGGAATTCCACCCCCGCCAACAGCTATCACTATGTTTCCATCTTCCACCAAAGAATTAATCACTTTATGTTCATGAATACTTACAGGCTTCGGTGATGGAACAACACGTCTCCATCCTCTACCAGCATCTTCTTTAAACACTGCTTTTGTTTCATCCATTAATCTTCTGGCCTCTTCTTCTGTATAAAAAGGACCAATTGGTTTAGTTGGATTTTTAAATGCCTCATCTTTTTTGTCCACAACAACGCGCGTTATAACCGTTGCTACATCTTTTTGTATATTCCGTTTTTTTAATGCCTTTTCAATCGCATTTTCCATCCAATATCCAATCATCCCTTGGCTCATTGCCCCACAAGTATCTAATGGCATTGCAGGTGTCTTTTCCGTTTCTGCAGCTTTTTGCTGTAATAAAATATTCCCCACTTGTGGGCCATTTCCATGCGCAATTACTATATCCACATCATTTTCCATTATTTTCACAAGTTGTTCCGCCGTTTTTTCCAACGCTTCTTGCTGCGCTCCCGCAGTAGCTTCTCCAGACTGTATCGCATTTCCCCCTAGTGCAACTACAATTTTTCTTCGTGCCATATTTCAGCCCTCCAGTTCATTTCGCTTTCACAGCGCTTTATAAAGTAATACTGCCTGTAATTAATCCATAAATCGCAAAGAATGCTAAAGCACCAATTGCTACGGATGATGCTAATTCCACTCGAGTAAATATTTGCTTCGAACTCTTTTGCTTTTGAACATTGTAAAAAATAAAAATACCTGGCGCATATAAAGTCATTGTTAATAATAAATACTCTAAACCAGCTGCATAAACTAACCACACACCATAAATACTTGCTATCAAACCAATTATTATATTTTTATTTCGATCTACTTCTTCAGATTTTAAGCTATGCTTCAGTTGATAAAATGCTGAAAAAGCATATGGAATTAAAATGGCTGAAGATGCTAAAGAGAATGCAAAGTTATACGCCTGATCAGAAACGACGAATGTTAACAAGAATATTTGAATTAAACCATTTGTTATCCATAATGAATTTACTGGAGCCTTATTTTTATTTTCTTTTGCGAACCATTTTGGAAATACTCCATCTTTAGCCGCTAAATATGGAATTTCAGAAGCGAGCAAAGTCCAACCTAACCAAGCACCTAATACAGAGATGACCAAACCTAAATTTATAAAGATAGCACCCCATTTTCCAACAACACTTTCAAATAAATAAGCCATAGCTGGATTTTTCAAACCAGCAATATCTGCTTGCTGCATAAGTCCAAGAGACAATAATGTGATTAAAATGTAAATGATGAGTGTACCAATTAAGCCAATAACGGTTGCTTTCCCTACATCACTTCTATTTTTTGCTCGACTGGATAAAACAACCGCCCCTTCTACCCCAATAAATACCCATAGAGTTACAAGCATTGTACTTTTAACTTGGCTGCCAACTGCTCCCCATGAAAAAGAACCAGTTTGCCCCCAAAATCCATCTAAGAATGTATCAATATGAAACGCGAAGATTCCTATGACAATAAATACAAATACAGGTACTAATTTTGCGATTGTAGTTACTAAATTCACAAGTGCTGCTGATTGAACTCCACGTAAAATTAACATGTGAACACACCACAATAATACGCTTGCACCAATAATGGATTCTACATTTTGACCGCCTTCAAAGATCGGGAAGAAATATCCTAATGAAGAAAATAATAATGTACCGTAAGCTACATTCCCAAGCCAAGCAGATAGCCAGTATCCCCACGCACTATTAAATCCCATAAAATTACCAAATCCTGCTTTTGCATAGCTAAAAATACCACCATCTAAATCTGGCCGTTTTACAGTTAGATTTTGAAAAGATAATCCAAGTGCAATCATCCCAATTCCTGTTATAACCCAGCCAATAATAATGGCTCCAGCACCAGCACCTTTTGCCATATCACTCGCTAAATTAAAGGCTCCACCGCCAATCATAGACCCAACTACAAGAGCCGTTAGTGTAAACAACCCTAATTTCTTATCTTCACCCATTCCACTCACCTCTCTTTAATTGCAATAACAATACAAAAGCAATAGTGAATGATAGTGTCTAAAGGAGGAGAAAGAAGAAAGGAAGACTCCCTTTCTTCTTTACTCCATGTTTCCTAAAGTAGCTGCCATAACCGCTTTAATTGTATGCATTCTATTTTCAGCTTGATCAAATACTTTTGAATGTTTACTGCGGAATACTTCGTCAGTTACCTCCATTTCTTTCAACCCATATTTCTCGTAAACTTCTTCGCCATACATCGTTTCAACATCATGAAATGCAGGTAAACAATGTAAGAAAATCACGTTTTCATTCCCTGTTTCTTTAATCATTTTCATATTTACTTGATAAGGTCTCAATAACTCGACACGTTCAGCAAATTTTTCTTCTTCCCCCATAGACACCCATACATCTGTATAAATTACATCTGCATTCGCAACAGCTTCTTCCACATTACTTGTTATCATTACCTGTTCATTATATTTTTTTGCTAAATCAATTACTTCTTGTGCAGGCCATAAAGATTCTGGTGTGCAAATACGTACATCCATTCCAACGATTGCTCCACCAACTAGTAAGCTATTAGCAACATTATTTCGTCCATCTCCAACGTAAACGAGCTTCACATTTTTCAACTTCCCTACATGTTCTCTAATTGTTAATAAATCTGCTAGTGTTTGTGTTGGATGCCACATGTCTGTTAATCCATTCCAAACTGGCACACCAGAATTTTGTGCTAAAGATTCTACAGTCTCATGATTAAATCCACGAAACTCAATTCCGTCAAACATACGCCCTAACACTTTTGCTGTATCCTCTACGGATTCTTTTTTCCCAAGCTGAATATCACCTTTCCCTAAATATTCAGGATTCGCCCCTAAATCTGTACATGCTACTGTAAATGCACAGCGCGTACGAGTGGAGGTTTTTTCAAATAAGAGCGCTACATTCTTATCTTCTAAATAATGATGCGGGATACCATTTTTCTTTTTCTCTTTTAATTCTGCTGCCAAATCTAGAAAATATAACAATTCTTCTTGTGTAAAATCTTTTTCTGCTAGAAAGCTTCTTCCTTTTAAATTTGGTCTAGTCATTAACATACTTCATCCCTACTTTCTCCGTTATTTATACTAAATATCTTTACGAACAATTGGCATACTCATGCAACGTGGACCCCCACGACCACGAGATAATTCCGAACTTAGCACTTCAATTACTTCTATACCGTGCTCCCGTAATAACGTATTGGATACATAGTTGCGATCATATGTAACAACTACACCTGGTGCGATTGCTAATGTGTTCGAGCCATCATTCCATTGTTCACGAGCAGAAGCAATTACATCTCCTCCTCCACATGGAATAAGAACTAATTCACTTAAGCCTAATACCTCTTTTAATGCTTCCATTAAAGAAGTACGATGTGTAATTTTAAGAGTTTCCTCATCTGATCCTTTTTCTAAAATATAAATATTCATATTCCCTTTTGGCCCTTGAATGGCTGGATGAATTGTAAACTTGTCATAATCAACCATTGTAAATACTGTATCTAAATGCATAAATGCTCGGCATTTTGGAATTTCTATTGCTAACACTTTCTTAATTTTATTTTGTCGGCTAAAGAGATTTTTAGCTAAACGTTCAATTGCTTTAGCTGAAGTACGAGCAGACACTCCAATCGCAATTGTTTCTTCATTTAAAATTAGCTCGTCGCCACCTTCAATTGGAAATTTATAATCACGATCTAACCAGATTGGTACATTATGTTTTGCAAATCTTGGGTGATATTTAATGATGTACTCCATGAATAATGATTCACGTCTACGCGCTGGTTCTCTCATCTTATTTATCGTTAAGCCATCGCCCACGCTAGCTGCTGGATCACGAGTAAAATATAAATTAGGCATTGGATCTAAGTAAAACGGATAATGATCTTCCATTAATTCATATAAATGTGTCTTCTTACTTGTTTCAATTTCGTTTTTCCGTACACCGCCCATAATTTTTTGAATTAATTCTTCATTTGAAAAGGAAAGTAAATATTCTTTTAAAGTTTGATGTGCAACATTTACGTCAGCCTGTCCTTCTTTTAAAATACGATCAACAAATTCTTCTCGAAGTTTTTTATCTACTAACGCCTCAGCGGCTAGTTTTTCTAAATAAAGAACTTCAACACCCCGATTGCGTAACGTTTGTGCAAAATAATCATGCTCTTTTTGAATAATTGGTAAGTATGGAATATCATCAAATAATAATTGCTGCAAATAATCTGGCGTCAAGTTTTCCACTTCTTTACCCGGTCGTTTTAATAAAACCGTTTGTAATTCCCCAATTTCTGAAGTAACATGTATCGGATGTTTCATTTGTTGTACCTCCTTTTAAATATGTTTGATGTCTTACAAGTACATAATAAATGCTCTGCACTTTCATCTTTGTGAAAGCATCCACATTATCATTGTGAAATATTAAACAAGTTATTTTTTTAAAATCATACGAATTTGTATTTTTATAACAAACTCTCTCGCTTTTTCAATAAAAAACACATATATTACGCATATATGTTGAATATTCAACTTCCGTATTTAAACAAAAATCCTGTTTTTAATTTTATTAAAAACAGGATTTTTACATCTAAATAATTAAATTTAATCTTTCTTCTATAATCTCCCTATCTGATTTCGACTGTGAAATTATAAGGCATGTATCATTTCCACATATACACCCTATTTTTTCTTTCCAATCTAACTCATCAAATAAAACACCAATAACATGTGCATTACCAGGTAATGTTTTAATAACCATTAATTGATCTACACAATCAATTTTCACAACAACTTCTCGTAATTTTTTCTTTAACTTTATATCAGTTTGTAAATGCTCTTCTGAGAAAACTTTATATATCATTAATCCTTCTTGAGAAGGTACCTTCGTTAAGTTTAACTCACGAATATCGCGAGAAACCGTAGCTTGTGTTACTAATACATCTTTTTTTGCTAACAATTCTACTAATCTTTCTTGCTTATCTATTTCATACTCCTTTACAAATTGTTTAATTAACCGTTGTCTTTTTTCTTTTTTCATAAAAGACACCCCTTTTAATATTATAGCTCGCTATAATTTTCATCCGAAAGGGAGAGAAAAGAATGTTGCGGAAACGTTCATAGTTTAACTGTAAATATTAAATCAAACTAAATAAAAAAGAGAAGAACAGCATTCTGTTCTTCCTTTTACATTGAAAATCGTTCAATTGTTTGTTTCAAATCAGTTGCTTGCTTCTCTAAATCTTTTAATAATTGATCGATTACTATCATATTTTTAGACTGTTGTAGCGTCACACGCGCCACTTCTTGCGAACCAGCTGACGTTTCTTCAGCAATTGCTGCTACAGCTTTTGTTTGTGCTCCTGTTTGATGAATGTGGCTCACTTGTTCATTCATATAACTACTAATTTGCTGAGTTGCATCGGCTACTTCCATAACACTTGATGACATTTCTTTTAAAATTAATTCCGTAGCTTCCCCACGTTTCGCCTCTTCTTTAGCTATTTTCACTTGTTCTGTCATTTTCATTGCAACTTGTTGTACTTCATCTTGCATATTCCGTAATAACTGAGATATGTTTCTTGCAGAATGATCACTTTCATCAGCAAGTTTACGTACTTCTTCCGCAACAACCGCAAAACCTCTTCCATGCTCTCCTGCGCGAGCTGCCTCAATAGAAGCATTTAGTGCTAATAAATTCGTTTGGCTAGCAATCGCACTCACAACAGACACAATATGTTCTACTTGTTTCATTCGTTCTTCTAACTTCTGTACATTTTGCATTGAATCTTCATTTTCTTTTGCCAATGTTTGAATACCTTGAATTAAAGACGTAAAGACACGAGTACTATGCCCTAAAGCTTGAACCATTTCTGAAGACAACGTATCAGACTGCTTCGCTTTTTCTTCTACTTCACTTGCAATAGACGTCGTTGTATCAACAGCAGAAACAATTGCTTGAATTGATGCTGCTGATTGCTCAGCGCCTGAAGAAATCTCTGCAAGAGTCTCAGATACACCTTGCGCTTGTCTCGTTGCTTCTCCTGTTTGTTTTCTAATCTGCTGTACTTGATTGTTTGTATAAGAAAATGTTGTATCAATATTTTTTACCATGCCCCTTAAGTTTCCTAACATCATATTAAATGCAACACTTAAAGATTTAATTTCATCATCTGTCTTCGGTAATGGAACATCTTCACGAATATCACCCTCAGCTGCTTTTCTTGCCGCTTCCTCTAACTTGCGAAGTGGTTTAATTAAAAATACGGCTGCTCCATATGCTAAAATTCCAGACCATACTACCCCTAATAACATAACGATAATATTATATACAGTTTGACTTACATAACTTTGAAAATAATCGTATATCACGTAAATAAAAAATATACTTGTTGAATATGTAATAAAAGCTAAAACTGTAGTGAATAGCATAAGTTGTGTACGTAATCCAAAAGAAAATGTTTTCCTTTCTTTTTCCATCTTCCCTTTCCCCCTTTTTATAAGCAATATAAATACTACCTATATATTATTATCCATATTTTCATTATAGAAGGATATAGAGATTTTAAAAATATTATTTCTTTGAATATCAAATTGCACGAAAAAAATAAAGGATTCTGACAATTTATGACTAATAACAGAAATACGGGGCAACATTTGTAAAATATATTTTTAACTGGGGGTTTTGTATGATTCAAGTTCGAAATCTAGTAAAATCATTCGGTTCACTTGATGTGTTAAAAGGAATTGATTTAGAAGTAAAAGAAAAAGAAGTTGTTGTTTTAATTGGTGCCAGTGGTTCTGGTAAAAGTACATTACTTCGCTGTCTTAACTTTTTAGAAATGTACGATGAAGGCGAAATTCACTTACAAGGTGAGCGAATTGATCCAAAGCATTCAAATTTAAATAAAGTCCGTGAAAATGTCGGTATGGTTTTTCAGCACTTTAACCTCTTTCCTCATATGACCTCACTAGAAAACATCATAGAAGCACCTATTCATGTAAAAAAATTAGAGAAAGCAAATGCACAGGATATTGGAAATCAACTTCTCCAAAAAGTCGGCCTTCAAGATAAAGCGGATGTAACTCCTCATCTTCTTTCAGGTGGTCAAAAACAGCGCATTGCCATTGCACGAGCTCTTGCAATGAGCCCTAAGATTATGCTATTTGATGAGCCTACCTCAGCTTTAGACCCTGAACTTGTTGGAGAAGTATTGCAAGTTATGAAAGAACTTGCTGAAGAAGGGATGACAATGGTTATTGTTACTCATGAAATGAATTTCGCAAAAGATGTAGCTGATCGCGTCATCTTTATGGACGATGGAAAGATTGTAGAAGATGCTCCGCCAGCACAATTCTTTTCAGCTCCATCACATGAACGAGCGAAACAATTTTTACGCAACGTTTTATAATGTAACTTCTGTTTCAAACGAAAAGGAATACATTCATACGGTGCACAACTAATCATCCAAATAAAATATTTCAATAACATACTAAAAAACCATCCGTATGATCAATATATAGGAGGGGTTTTATGAAAAGAAAACTATTAACCATTGTTGCGAGCATTACACTATGTACATCCTTCATACTAGGAGCTTGTAGCAAAGAAAGTTCTACTACTTCATCAAATGGTGAAAAAGAATTTCGCTATGCGATGAGTGGATTATACAAACCTTTTAACTATAAAGAAAATGACGGCAAACTTGTCGGTTTTGATGTAGAAATCGGTGAAGCTCTTGCTAAAAAGATGAACATGAAGGCTACGCCAGTTACAAACCCATGGGAAACGCTAATTCAAGGTCTTCAAGCGAAGAAATATGATGTAATACTGGGTAGTATGGCAATTACAGAGGAGCGCTTAAAAGCTGTTAGTTTCTCAAATCCGTACTATCGCTCTGGCGCCCAAATTTTTGTAGCTAAAAAGAATACCGCTATCTCTTCTCCAGAAGATTTAAAAGGTAAGAAAATTGGTGTTGTAAAAGCTAGTACCTTTAAAAATCTTGTTGCAAAATATACAGATCAAATCACAGAATATGACAGTGATATTACTGCTCTTATGGATTTAGAGCCTGGGCGTGTTGACGCAGTAATTACGGATCAAATGGTTGGTCTACGTATGATAAAAGAAGGAAAATCGAATATAAAAGAAGCCGGAAAACCATTAAATCTTGATGAAATGGGAATTGCTATTCGCAAAGATAATAAAGAAATGGTTGAGAAAGTAAATAAAGCGTTAGATGAAATCATTAAAGATGGTACGTATGATAAGATCAGTAAAAAATGGTTCGGACGTAATATTCTTGGTGAAGAGGAAAAAACGAAGTAAGTAAGTTAGCCATTCAAAAGATTCATAAACAGTGCCCCACTGATTAAGTGTTCATTTTATGTGGGGCATTTCATTCTCTACTAAAATCTATACAATATGAGGTGAAACGCATGTTTGAAATTTTTATCTCTTCCTATCCCACACTCTTAAAAGCTACTATTGTCACATTACAATTAACATTAACTTCCCTAGTACTCGGTTCATTAATTGGATTATTATTCGCTTTCTTTCGAATCTCTAACAATAAAGTTTTAAATAGTATCGCTCATGTCTACATTGCTATTATTCGTGGTACACCTTTAATTGTTCAAATTGCCATTCTCTATTTTGGAATTACATCTGTTGTTGTTTTCACCCCTTTTTGGGCAGGAGCAATCGCTTTAGCAATTCATAACGGTGCATATATTACGGAAATTTTCCGTGGATCTATTCAATCCGTTGACCGAGGACAATTAGAAGCAGCTCGCTCTTTAGGCATGCCTTATCCTTTAGCTATGCGACGAATTATATTACCACAAGCATTTCGTCTGTCTCTTCCTCCTCTAGGAAACCAATTTATTATCGGATTAAAAGATTCTTCACTTGTTGCTTATGTAGGAATGTCCGAATTATGGGGATCGGGTTTATCAATTGCAGCAGGTAACTTCCAACAATTAGATACTTACATAATCGTTGGTGCATACTATCTCGTACTTGTTCTTCTATTTACTTATTTTGTTAATCTTTTAGAAAAACGATTACAACGAAAAGAAACTAACTCCTTCCAAGTCAATAAAAAGAACAAAAAGGAAGTTTCTTTATAAGAAAAAGCAAGCCTGAGATGGCTTGCTTTTTCACTGCAAAAATATATTAATTTTTACTGATTTATTTTTTTAATACTCTCTTTTTCTTCTATATGTTCCTCACGATATGAAATATTATGAGGGTCTAAGCCATTTCCTAAAGAACCGTAGAAATGCTCTCTATGCGGATCAACTAATTCACTTCCGTGATAATACACACGTGGTGTATTCCAAAGTGCTGCCAATGCTTTTGTCATCGGCATTTCGTGATAACGTTCCGGCCACATTTCTTTAATCTTCTCTTTTACTAACGGATAGTATTTAGAGCTCATAGCAGGGAACAGATGATGTTCTGTATGATATGAGAAATTGAAATGCAAAACGTCTACCCAGCGCGGCACTGTTACTGATAAGCAGTTTGCTAACGGATCATTTACTGGAACAATTGGATTTAAGCGGTGATTTGTTGCGATATATGCCATTACAATAAAGTTAGCAATTAACAACGGAATGACATATGCAAATAACCATTTTCCAGGTCCCATAATAAACAATAAACTAATCCAAACTGTCCAAGGCAAAAGAAGTTGAAGCCATACAGATTTTTGATTGGATGACTTGAACTCTTTTATAAAATGAAAGAACATTCGAGTCGAATGCAATGTAAATTGAATTGTTAGTGACAGAAAACTAAAGAATGAACGTACATGTAGAGGCATACGATATACCCAACTCAAAAACTTACTCTTCTTAAGTTTCTCAAGTGTCGGCCATGCATCCGGATCATTCTCTTCATGCTGTGTATGAACATGATGCGTTGCATTATGCCACTTTCTCCAAAGCTTTGGCCCTGTTGATAATGGCA
This sequence comes from Bacillus sp. AY2-1, assembly GCF_008368965.1. Classification (NCBI taxonomy): domain Bacteria; kingdom Bacillati; phylum Bacillota; class Bacilli; order Caryophanales; family Bacillaceae; genus Bacillus; species Bacillus sp. AY2-1. The sequence continues at coordinate 47,821 of NZ_QPEL01000075.1, forward strand.
TAAATGCAATCGCTCCTAAGAAGTCACGAAGCCATGCCTTTCTTACAACAGTTCCATGTAAAATTTCATGCCCTAAAAATCCTAGTGAAGCAAAACATAATCCAAGAACAATCGCAATTCCTAGATTCGCCCACACATTCAATTCAAATACACCAATCGATATTAATCCCGACAATGCCACAAGCAAATAAGCCAATCCACCAAATAAACGAGTAGGCACTGGTTTAAATGCTTTTTTCGGCAAATGTGGTGATACACGTGCTGCATACCACCCAAATGTATGAAGCTCCTTCATCCTTTTGCCCCTTTCTTATGCCGCGCCTTGCGCAACTTACATATATCAATTCTTGCTTCCAGATTGATTTTACTAAATGATCCAAAAAGCATGTATTATAAGGAAAATATACTCACTCTATCGTCACTTATTTTTCGCTTTTATTATCAATGAAAAACATTTCTCTTTTTACTCTCTATCAACCTTTCCACATGATGAATCATAACAATAGAATTTCTATATTGTCAACAACTTTTATGACCTAGTAATAAAAGTTGGTTATATTTTTATAATCATACTTTATTTCACTAAAGAAAATGTATAGATTCCATAAGGATTTACCCACTATCTATAGACATTTTCTTAAACGCCATAGACCCTATCTCATTCAATAAATCTCTATGTAATCAACAAACAGAATCACTTGAATTTAGTTTTATATAAATCCTACTTCTTCATAATGCCCCACCTAATTAATTATATTAAAATAATTTATAACCTCTTTTAATAAAAATAGACTTCTTCTAAAACAACACACATGAATTTCATATAATATGGAAATATTAAAAGGAAAATTGTTCTAAAATCAGGAGGTTTCAGCAATGACAAGTGATACATTTCCACAACTGCCGCTATCTTATTGGATTGAATCTGCTCAGTTTCCTACTTTCCCTCGTTTATCCGAAAATATAAAGGCGAAAGTTGCTATTATCGGTGCTGGTATTACAGGTATTACTACTGCCTATTTACTTGCAAAAGAAGGCATCGATGTTGTTTTAATTGATTCTGGTCGTATTTTAAACGGGACGACTGGGCATACAACAGCGAAAGTAACAGCACAACATGATCTTATTTATGATGAATTAATAAATCACTTCGGTGTAGAAAAGGCCGGGCTTTACTATGAATCAAATAATCAGGCTCTACAATTCATAAACGAAACTGTTCAAACATATAAAATCGACTGTAATTTCTCAAATGAAGATTCATATTTATATACAACTACTGATAACGGATTAAGAAATTTATCGAAAGAATATGAAGCTTATCAAAAATTAAATATACCTTGTGATTATGTTCAATCTCTATCGATTCCTATTCCAGTACAATCTGCACTTGTCATGAAAAATCAAGCACAATTCCATCCCCTTCTTTATTTAAAAACACTTTTAGAAAAGTTTGTGGAGATGGGTGGAAAGGTCTACGAACAAACAACAGCTATGGATGTGGAAAAGGGAGATTATCCACAAATAATTACAAAAGAGGGCCATCATATCACTTGTGAATATGTTGTCTCTTGTTCACATTTTCCTTTTTATGATGCGAATAGCTTTTTCTTTACGCGAATGTACGCAGAACGCTCCTACGCTCTTGCAATAAAAGCCAAAACAGATTATCCAGGTGGCATGTATTTAAGTATTGATGATCCAAAGCGCTCCTTACGCTATATAACAAACAATGGAGAGAAATTAATTTTAATTGGCGGAGAAAGTCATAAAACAGGACAAGGAATAAATACGATGCTTCATTATGAAGCACTCTATTCTTTTGCTGAAGCAACTTTTGGAATAGACGAGGTTCCTTATAGATGGTCAGCACAAGATTTAATCACTCTAGATAAGCTTCCTTATATCGGACATATTAACGAAAGAAATCCAAATATATTTGTTGCAACTGGATATCGCAAATGGGGAATGACAACTGGAACTGCTGCCGCTCAGCTACTGAAGGACTCCATCCTAAAAGTCCACAGTCCCTATAAAGAACTGTATGCACCATCACGCTTCCATGCAAATCCAGATATAAAAACGTTCCTCTCCCAGAACATTGATGTTGCGAAACATTTAATTGAAGGAAAGATCGAAACCGCATTACGTAAGCCAGAAGATCTCGAAGTTGGTGAAGGATCTGTCGTACATGTTAACGGTAAACGAGCAGGTGCTTATAAGGACAAAGAAGGAAAATTACATATCGTCGATACAACTTGTACACATCTCGGCTGTGAAGTTGAATGGAATAATGGTGATTGTACCTGGGATTGTCCTTGCCATGGTTCTCGTTTTTCAATTGAAGGAGACGTTCTTGAAGGTCCAGCAGATCAACCGTTAAAACGAGTTGATAATGAGTGAACAAATAAAGAAGTTCAACCTGTTTAAAATCTAAATTAGATAAACCGTTAAAACGAGTTGATAATGAGTGAACAAATAAAGAAGTTCAACATAATTACTGTTGAACTTCTTTATTTGTTATAAAACCTTTTCAGATAAATTTCAACACAGGGAGGAAAATATTAACATTAAATGAAATAATATATTCATCTACAAATTAAAAAGGGGGGGAATATTATGCAACCTTCAGCTCCACCTCATCTAGAATCTACAGAAACTATCTTTTCAAGCTCTATTACAAAACTTGTTGTTTTTATTTGTTGGCTAGCCATTTTAGCTGATGGATATGATTTAGGTATTTACGGTGCCGTTCTACCAAAGCTCCTAGAAGACAAAAGCTGGGCGCTATCACCATCGCACGCTGGCACAATTGCAAGCTATGCTTTATTTGGGATGTTTATTGGGGCTATTCTAGTTGGAACGATTACAGATCTAATTGGACGTAAATGGACGCTTATATGCTGTTTAGCACTTTTTTCTATCACAATGGGTTTAGCGGCTATCGCTCCTTCTCCTGAGTTATTTGGATTATCTCGATTTATAGGAGGAATCGGATTAGGCGGTGTTATCCCAACAGCTTCAGCACTTACTGTTGAATATTCACCCAAAAAAAGGCAATCTTTTATTTATGCTCTTATGTTTACTGGCTATCCTTTAGGTATCGTGTTAGGTGCTATTTTGTCTATATTTATGTTAGAAGATTTCGGATGGAGAATTATGTTTGGTATCGGAATGATTCCACTACTCCTCATTCCTTTCATTATTCGCTATTTACCTGAGTCCATTCAATTTTTATTATCACGTAATCGCCAAGAAGAAGTGAACCAAATTCTTAATCGTTTTCCAATTGAATTTCATGTGAAAAATAAAACTCATCAAGCTCCATCTACTATACAAAAGAAAAATGGATTTACTACGTTATTCTCAAAAGAATACATAAAAGCAACGCTACTTTTTTGGATCACTTATATAATGGGAATGTTTTTAATATACGGTTTAAACACTTGGTTACCACAGATGATGCGCCAGGCAGGATATCCTCTTGGGTCTAGTCTGTCATTTCTACTTATGCTAAATATTACCGCAGCTATCGGCGCATTATTCGCTGGAGCAATTGCTGATCGTATAGGAGCAAAAATTGTTATTAGCATCTCTTATCTTATGGCAGCTATATGTATCGGACTATTAACAATCAAACCATCTGTTACAATCATTTATCTTTTAATTGGCCTTGCTGGTATTGGATCAGTCGGTATTACTCAAATATTAAATGCATATGTAACACAATACTTCCCATCACATATCCGAGCTACCTCCTTAGGCTGGGGACTGGGGCTTGGCCGAGTTGGTGCAATTGCTGGCCCAATTCTTGTCGGTATTATTATGACAATGCAATATGACTTAGCATGGAATTTTTACTTATTCTCCTTTGCAGGTCTTATCGCAGCTATATCTGTTTTCTTCATTCCTACAAAATAAAAAGGGCACAAACTTACTTGTGCTCTTTTTCATATGCTTCAAACAACATATCTCGAAACAATGTATTTAAACTCTCAATATCGATTCCTGATCCCTTTTCAATTCCTTTTACATATTCCTGATAGTAATGAATTTGTTCTTCTAAAAATTGATTTAGCACCTTAATTTTCAATCCAACATCTAATTCAGTACCTGCTTTTTTCTTTATTAACAACTTTTCAATTTCATCTAATACGCTACGTTCTAATGATAATTCTGTAATCAATCGATCAAACTCTACAGGAGGTAAAGTTGCTTTCTCTTCTAGCCACTTACAAGCTAAAATGGGACGTAATACGTAAAAGTACTTTTTCAGCTTTACATTCTCACCTTGCAAAAATTCACGATAATTTTTCGACGCCATATGTAAATAGTGATATATCGTTGCTTTTGGATCAAAATTCTTCTCACTCATCTGTTGAAGTAGTTCTGGAAAATTAGAGTTTTTCGAATAAAAAATTGGTGATCGAATCCACTCAAGTAAAGCTGGATTCGACTTCGCGAATAGTTGCAATGCCTTTTTAATATCCCAACCACTTATATCTAAATCATCGCTAATTGGATATTCAATTACATCTCGTTTATCATGAATTGATAAATACCATTCTACTGGATGTATATAAATAAACCTAACATCATAATCGCTATCTTTTGATGGAAACCCCCAAGCACGACTCCCTGATTCCACCGCAAATAAAATTTTCACATCATTCTCTTTTTCAATTCTTTCTAACTCCAACTCGATTTTCTCTCTCATTTCATAACAACTCCATTTTTTGATTATTTCCTTGGAAATTCGACAATACACTATTAATTTTACTACATACTAAAAAAACTGTCAGAAATTACTGACAGCCTAATGAAACGTCTATTGTTGCTTTTCAATTACAGTAGCAGCAATTCGTTCAAACTCTTTTTGAATCTCCTCTTTATATGCATCTACTATTGAAAAATCCATAGCAGCAATATAAATTCGTTCTAATTTATCACGAACCGATTTTGCTTTCGCTAAGAAAGACATCGCCTCATTCATTTTTGCTTTATACTGAATGGAGACATCACGAATTTCCTTCGCATATTTCTCATCCGTCCCTGGCGTAACAATAAGGGCATACATATCAATAATTTCATCACCCTCGCGACTTGGAAAATATTCATGTGGTGCGGTACTATCAAAAATTGCAAATCCTAATTCTCTTACGATAACCATATCAAGACTATTCGGGTCAAATCCGCAATGATATACTTCAACTTCAAACCCTTTTTCTTCAGCTGCCTTAGCTAACTTTTTGAGCATCGTTGATTTTCCAGAGCCTGGGCGCCCTTTTATAAAATAACGATGTGGTAACCCTTCTGTTAAATTAGGAACAAAATCAACTGCTCCTTTCGGTGTAGCAGCTCCTAAAAAACGATGTTTTACAAGCGATTGTCTCCCGCTTTTATCTGCAAATAATTTCTGGATTAGCTGATCGGTTAGTTCATTTGCTTTATTAAAATCTATATTATCAATATATATCTTCTCCCACTCATCATGTATAACCAATGCCTCTTTAAAATGTGCGTAAGCAGACTGAAAAGCTTTGCTTGCTTCTGAAACAAATCTTTCAATTTCTAACTTCTGCTTTCTTAGTTTATTTGAGTCCCAAGCAATTCCTAAATTTATATATTCTTCAACAACTCCTGGCATTTTTGGCTCAATAACATGCGGCGATGTCCCATCAACAATTCCTACTTTTAATTTTGGGATAATTACACCATCAACCGATTTATTGTCAGAAGAACAATGTAAAAATTCAATATCATATCCTTTTTCAACCCATTCCCGACCTATTGCCTTTATTAAAGAAGATTTTCCCGTTCCTGGGCCACCCTTTAAGATAAATAATCTGTCTAATCCTTTTAAATTCTCTTCGTATAAATTGTGAAATCCCCTAGCTGTATTACCACCAGCATAATAATTCAATACATTTCCTGTCACTGCACTCACTCCTTCGCAGCATTCTATTTACATAAGCTACAATATGCGAGCAGCTTTATTTGGGTGAATACCTATTTTGTATTGCACGAAAAAAGGAAATGAATTACAATTTAACTATCGGAAAATTCCGATTTCAAAATTAAATACTTCTTTATCAAGAGAGGCAGAGGGACCGGCCCTTTGAAGCCCAGCAACCTCAGTTTATACAAACTGAATAGGTGCTAATTCCTGCAAAATGCATTGCATTTTGGAAGATAAAACTCAACTAGCATGTAAAGCTCATCTTTCTTGATACTGAAGGATGAGCTTTTTATTATTTGAAAAACATATATTGGAGGTATGTAAAATGAAAGTAATTGATCTATCGCAAACATTTGAAAATAATATGTCTCAATTTCCTGGAACACCTAAAATACAACTAGAAGCTGTTACAAGTGTTGAAGAATCAGGCTATCAAGTTACAGATTTTCATTCTGTCGTTCATGTTGGCACGCATTGTGATGCCCCTGCGCATTTTATTTCAGGCGCAACGACCATCGATCAATTACCGCTGGATCAATTTGTAGGTGAAGCTGTTCTTATAGATGTAACACATATTCAAGAGCGAAAATTACCTAAGGCAGTATTGCATAATACTGACATAAAAGAAGGTGATATTGTTATTTTTCATTCTAATCTATCCACCAAATGGAATACAGAAGCTTATGAGAAAGAAGCATTTTATCTTTCTGAAGAATTAGCTGAAGAATTAGTTCAATTAAAAGTAAAATCTATCGGTTTAGATTTCATTTCTCCTGATGAAGTCACAACAGAAACATCACCGATTCATCACATATTACTAGGGAATAATATTTATTTAATTGAAAACTTAACAAATCTAGATGCTATCAAAGCAAAACGTTTCTTTTTCTCAGCAGCACCTTTAAAAATTAAAAATAGTGACGGTGCTTTCGCAAGAGCATTTGCTGTTATATTTTAAACACAACCTATAAAGTGAACCTTTAATCAGTGGAGGTTTTGTTCATCCCACACCTAACTTCTTTGCTTCCGCTGAATTTTGAAGTGGGGGTCTTACGGCCCGGCAAATAGCGGGATTAAAAAAAGCAAAGGCCACTACTGGTCTTTGCTTCTATATTTTCTATTTAAATTAAGAAAGAATTGTTCCACACGAGGACGCACCCAAGCTAAACAATCTATCTCTTTCTTCTTTGTGCAAGCTATCTCTTCTCCATCTACCATTTCAACAAGTTCTAGTTCTAACAGTTGCCTCGTGAATGCTAACATATTCACTTCTTCAGATGGATACTCTTCTTTTAATTTCTCCTCAATTTCTCCCAATAAAAAACCGTCACGCATCATTGCCAATGCATCAATCCAAAGTGGCGGCATTTCATATTTTTCTCCTGTAATTGTATCTTTTACAATATAATTCTTTTGCTCTTTTCGAAATTGAATCGTGTGTAAACATACAGTCGAATTTAATGTTAATTCCATCATACCACCTCTTTCATAATATCTGCATAGAAAAAAGGATGCGCGTGCACCCCTTCTTATCTTTTCATAACACTACTGAACCGTTACATGAGCAATCAATCTCATGTCGATATTTTCCTCCATTATAAACGAAGTATTTTATAAAAAAAACCCTTCTTGAAACATTTTATAAAATGTTTATATTTACACAACAAGAACACTTTTCTGAAAAATCTTTTCTCCCAATACATTAAACGGTCGGCAGAAAAATTTCTACTTTCGTTCCTACTCCTAGACTACTTTGGATCGTGATACTCCCTTGATGTTCCTTAATAATTTTATATGTAATCATTAATCCAAGTCCTGTACCAGTCTCCTTTGTTGTGTAAAACGCCTTGCCAATTTTTTCTAATTTTTCATTCTCTATACCAAATCCTTGGTCTTCAACAGAAATACACAAATGTCCTTGCGTTTTTTGATATGCACGGATATGAATTTCTCCGCCCTCTGGCATTGATTCTATTCCATTTTTAATGATATTTAATAACACTTGTTTTAATTGCTTATCATCACCGTTTATAGCCGGTAAATTCCCATCTACTTGTAAATGACATTTAACTCTATATTGCGTTGCATAACTTTCCATTAGATGCACAACATATAGAAGGATGTCTCGTATATTACACCTTTCATAATTTGTTGGCTTTGGTTTTCCTAACAACATCAATTCACTAACAAATCCATTAATTCTTTCAATTTCTTGTAGCATAATGTCGTAGCTCATCGTATCAGTTGGATTTCTTTCTTTTTGCATTTGCGTAAACCCTTTTAACGCTGTTAGCGGATTTCGAATTTCATGGGCAATTGTTGTAGACATAGTTCCAATCACAGCTAAATTTTCCGTCTCTTTCATATTGTTCATCATTTCAACCACTGTTCTTACATAAGATTGAAACCGTTTTAATAAAGAATGTGAAATAATGAAATAGAATATACATAAAACAAGTGGAATTACCACTTTTAAATCTTGTAATAGCAATGTGAAAAATACGTACTTTCCAATTACACTAAAGGAAACTAAATAAAAGTATTTTCTATTCACGAAAACTGGGGCAAATAAAATTAATAACATTTCTACCATACTACCATGTTCAAAAGGTCTATCCGTTCGCAAATAAATCATTAAATTATTAACAAGATTGATAAACATGTACCCAAATAAAAATAAATATTTTACAGAATATACATACCCTCTTTTTTGAAGGTATATAGAAATAGGAAATATTGCTATTACAAATATAGGCACACCTATCCCAAGACTACCTTCTGGCCAACCTACCGCTGTTCCACTAATATTCATAGCAGGATACACAAAATAATATATAGCGTCATATAAAAAGAATATAATATAGAATAATAATATAAATACCTTTAAGGCTCTTCTTTCTTCATAAATCAAGCTCTTGTATTTGTTCATATAAAAACTCCCCTTGATCGATACAAAAAACTTTCATTGTTATCTCCTTAAAGTATAAGTATGAAATTGCTTTCAGGGCAATATTTAACCTTATAATACTAAAAGGAAGGAGATCTCTCCTTCCTTTTGGTAACAAATTACACCCATCTTACCCTGTCATGTAACAATCCATCAGTAAAATTATTATGCCCCATTACAAAATCCTTCATATATAAATTTAAATACTCACCGTACTTACTTTCTGTATTTAATAACAACTCCTCGACGTAATAAGCACCTTGTTCAAATCGATCTAAAAGTAAACTGGACAAGCCCGCATAAATCCCGCACCCTACCTGAAAATACGTTGCATTCGTTTTATATTTACGAAAAACTTGGCTACTATTCATCACATTATACATATATGTCTCACTATTTTCATAAACGAGTAACACACCGACCAAGTCCTCTCCAGCAACCTCTTCTTCCGCTGGATTAAACACTTTACGATTCCAGTTCCATAAATCTTCTACTTGGTCTAAATTCTGTCTAATTATATTTGTTGTATACTCATTAATTCGGTAAAGAAAACCAACTTCCATATTAAAGTTTTTCCCTAAAATTAATACTTCCTCATGTGGCATTAAACAACCATAGAATTCTTTTTCTCCCAACTTCACTTTATACTCTGAAGCATATACATCTTCATAAAAGTAAAGAGGGCGATGTTGACTCATATACATCGGATAACTCCAGATTGCTTCATCTAAAAATCGCTCTACTGCCCATGAAGCATAAAGTGTATGTGGCTTTATAAGCGCTGTATCATTCAAAAACGACGTGTCATGTTCTACAATATAACATGCTCTTGGCCTTTCATTTGGTCGTTCCTTCATAAGTTCAACAACCATCCATTGAACAACACCTGGATTCATACCTGAACCTATAATCGCTTTTGTATTTGTAAATTTCTCTTTCTCCTTCTCAAACCTTGTATATCTTTCCGTAAGCTGAAAGCCGATTAAGCTATCGTCCTGATCTACGGCCTCATTTTCCAAGGCTGAATTAATATAACAAATTCCTAGTTCATTACAGCAGCTTAATACTCTAATTGTATCTGCTCCTGAAACATCAATCACAACACTCGTTCTTTTTTCTTTTAAATGTTGTTTAAATTCCACTACATTTTGAAGGTTTATTTCATATAAATATAAGCGACCTTTCAAATTCGAAAACAACTCATCATAATAAGTCCTATCTTTTTGTTTTATATCCACCAAATGAAATTTGGCATTCTTTAATACTTCATAAATTGGATCTTTTTCATTTGCTATCGCTTGATTTAAAATTGCTAAAACTGCTTTTGCTGCTCCACCAGCACTACCAAGCAATGTAATTGATAACGAATTCGGAAACTGCTCCACAAACAAAACCCCTTTAATAAATTAGTTGAGCAGCTCCTCCTCAAAAAATAAATTGAATACATAAAAAGATAGCTCGTACATATTTCTTTATAAAGTAGTGCAAAATTATTTTTAAAAAGATCACACTATAATATATTTATATTCAATTCATTTTTCCCCTCATATCCAAATTAAACTAAATAAATAGGCTCGACCTTTTCTTCTGCATATAAAAGAAAAAGCCAGCCCTTCCAACTAATCTACGGACAATGGACGGATTTTACATGTTGAATATTCACATACATTTTTGCATCACGTGCTTTTGATATTTCAATATGACCTTCATCAATTTTCGCCATTTTTCCAATTTTATTGGACTCCTCACCTAAATCGAACACCATAATTTTCCCTGTCATTTTAATAAGCTGTTCTTCAAACGTTCTAGCTAACGTAATATTTAACGGATTTACGGGGAGTTCATTTTTATTGAGGGCATACGGTACTTGGTTTTCTTTATACGGAATTAACCATTTTAAATGCTTTAAAGATATATATACCGTTTTATAAACCGGACTATAAAAAACAATATAATCGTTCATCACACTTGTAACATAACCATGTATTGGAGCATTTCCTGCTACATAAACTTCTGTAAAAATACCTTTAGAAGTACTTAATACTTTTCTCAAAGAAATTGAAGGGGATTCCCTCTTAATTACAGAATCAACATCTGGTTTTGATATTTCTTCGTCATATGGTCTTAAAAATTTATAGTATTGTACATGATATAAAGATATATATACGTAATCTTGTCCATTGTAAAGAACGACGATATCATTTCCTACATCAATTAATACACCTTTAAATCTTTTTTCACCGATTAATTTAACATATATATTTTCTCCAATACTTTTATTCAACTCATTCATCTATATCCTCCTTCCTATGAATATCAGCTTTCCTATCTTCCGTTTCAAAAAAAATAATCAGGGCAATGTTTTGTCTTAATAGTAAGTAATTCCTTTTCATACTATCGAAATAAGAAATTGTTCTTCTCTTTCCCTCATAATGCCCCTCTTATTTATTAAACATTATTCATCTTCATTCTTTTTACATTTCACTACTTGACTCACACTCTTAATATGATAATTAATGATATAAATGACTTCATCGCAGTTTACTAGTGTAATACATTCTTCATGCACTTCACTTAATAATCCTTCCACACATTCTGGACCGCCACGATTAATCTTTACCCACTTATACTTCAAGTCACGTAATACATCGACAAAAGTATCATCATCAGAGCAGAAACATGAAACATAGGAATCGCCACATTTACTTTCTTTCACTTTCTTAGCTAGACTCTTCACATGTTTCAATTGGTAATATACTAATTCACCAAGAGGAAGTTGTAATGTAAGGTAATCTCTCCCTAACGATACAAGTACCCCCACTCGACTCTCTGGTCCACGAAGATTTACTTTTACAGTCTCACCGACTAAGCATTTAATTTGCTCACAGCATAATATACTTTCCAAATTTGTATCCTCCTTTCTTATTATCTTCCTCTACTTGACTGTCTTTGTGCGCGAGCTCGACCTGAATTATCGCTACTACTTTCCTTACTATTACTATCTTCGCTCTCATCGCTCTCTCCGCATGCTAATGCATTATAGTTAACACTTTTAATATGCTTTATTGCAATTAATATAACTTCTTCTTTTACAATTAATGTAACGAAGTCACAAGAAACATCTTGTAAAATGCCTTCCACTTTCTCTGGACCACCGCGATTAATTTTCACCCAGCAATATTTGAAGCTTAGAAGTAGTGCTTCAAAGTCGTCTGCACATTCGCAATCTTCCCAATCACAATCACTTGATCCACAGTCTTTTGTATTTTTCGTAATACTTTTCAGATGGCTAAGTTGATAGTAATAAAGCTCACCTTTTTCATTCTTCAATACGAAGTAGTCCGGACATACTGATATTATTGTTCCTTTTTGAGATTCTGGACCACCCCTGTTTACTCTCACAAAAGATCCAATTAAGTCTTTCAGAAAATCACAATGAAATAAACTCACGAGAAAACCCCTTCCATTAATTTATAAGCTTTTGCACTGATAGTATATGTATCTGTACAGGTTACGTTCTCTATGTTTGTCCTAGCTAGAAAAAAATATGCTTTTAACATGGTAGACTACTACCTATCAAAAATATAAGAAATTCTGCGTGCCCATTAGGATTTTGATACATTTAAACAAAAATCCCGTATGAAGATACATTTCTGCATATCTTCATACGGGATTTCCCAAAGTTTAGTCTTCGTCTTTAACATCCATATCTTCTGGAATTGGTTCATTTAATATTTCTTCCACTAACTGCTTATATTTCTCCATTTGTTCTAAATGTGTATTGAATTGTTCTTGATTTACTAAATATTGCTCTCCATCGAATAGCGCACGAATTTTCTTTTGCTGAATTAACTCTTCAATATACGATTTCGGTAAATTCAAATACTCCGCAGTCTCTTCTACTGTTATATACAATGCGTTCATTCCTTTATTATTTTTTCATCTATACTGTATCTTACTTTACTTTATTTTTGTAAACAAATAAAAAAGATTTTGTAAATGCAGTTCAAAAAGCAGGTAGATGCATTCCATATATTGTATAGTATTATATAGTAAGAATTTTTTAAATATAGAATGGTATTACCCATTTACACAAAGGAGAGTTAACATATGGCTACTCGTCACATCATTACAATGTTAGAAAAAACACTACAAGTTGAAACAGAAAACACAATTTCTCATTTGAATGTATCTTTATCTGATCGTTTTCTTTCTCAAAGCACAGCAATACATGAAAACAATTGTTATCATACAATTGGTGAATGGTACAAAAATCATTTCTTATTCCAACAAGATGATTTCCTTTGGGCTAAATATGCTTTCTATGACGCATATTGTGAAGCCATCAAAAAACAAGGCCATCTTACAAAACGCGTCCGTCAAATATTAGAATCATTGGCTCGAAAACATGGAAAACAATATATTGCTTCTATACTAAATATGCCATTTCCTAATGAACGCGCTAAAGGGACAGCGTAATTTAGCCATGTTCTGCGTAAGCAAAACATAGCTAAATTGTTTTCTAGGATGCTTTACCAATAAAATGTTCATATCATATGAACTGATGAAACCGGTGTCATTATAATGATTGAAAATATAGTAAACAGGAAAAACCCCACGTACATCTCTCATCCATTTGAATAGAGAAGTATGTGGGGGTATACTTGTTCCTTATTATTTCATCATCTGTTTAATCAGTTCTCGATTTCTCTTCTTAAATACTTCATTATGAGAAGAAACCATTCCGTACTCACTTGCATCTGGTTGGATAAATTGCTTTGCTTTATTCACAGCATTTCCAGCATCTTGGAATGCACCTGCAATTAAGTGTAGTTTCCCTTCGTGCTTTAAAATATCTCCAGCAGCATATAATCCATCTACTGAAGACTCACTATTTGCATTACCTGCAATATAATAATTATCTATAATCGCAACGTCTAACTCACTATTTTCTAATAATGTAATGTCACGTTCATATCCATGATTAATAATAACTTCATCAATAGGTAAATGAGAAACCTCACCTGTTTCATGATTTGTCAATTCTACATATTCGATCGCTTCATGATTATCACCAGCAATGAGTTTTGTAATCGATGTATTAAAGAAACACTCCGCCGAGCTGTTCAGCAGTTGTTTTACTTGTGCTTCATGACCAGATAATTCTTCTTTTCTATATGTTACATACACTTTTTTCGCAATTGGTTCTAATTCATTTGCCCAATCAACCGCAGAATTTCCTCCGCCGGAAATAATGACCGTCTTACCTTTGAAACGCTTTAAAGATTTCACTGTATAATTTAAATTAGATACTTCAAATCGCTCAGCACCTTCAATTGATAACTTTTGAGGTTTCAATATACCACTTCCAGTTGCGACGATAACTGTTTTTGAAAAATGTTCTTCGCCATTGCTTGCTTTTAACGTAAAAGTGCCATCTTCGTTACGAATAATCGATTCTACTTTTGTATTTAATACCACTTCTGGCTTAAATGTTAGCCCTTGCTGTACAAGTTGTTCAATTAATTTATCACCTGTAACTGGCAGCAGCCCTCCTACATCCCAAATCATCTTCTCTGGATAAACATGTATTTTTCCACCTAACTGTGGTTGAAATTCTATTATTTTCGTTTTCATCTCTCTGAGTCCACTATAAAAAGCTGAATAAAGCCCTGCAGGTCCTCCGCCTATCACAGTTACATCAAACAATTCTTCTTGATTCATTCGTGTCACTCCTCAGCTACTAGTCATTGATTATCATTCTCAATAAAATATAACCTGTTTCCGCAAAATTTACAATCAAAATTACTATTGACAATACACCTATATAAAATTATATTATTTAAAGAATCAATAGTGATAATCATTATCAATTTGTTAATAATTAGCAAATTGAGATTACATCTTCTTTCATTAATATGGTTAATACTATATTATAAAATCTCATATTCAAGATTTTTAATAAATTATTTTGCATTACCACTACTCTTTCAAAAAGATTACAGTTAAACAAATTATTGTATACACATATCATCTATGTTAAAGGAGAAAGACGATGAAAAAGTTATTTATTTCACTAACAGTTCTTTTCGTTCTTGTTATGAGTGCTTGTAGCAATGGCTCTACAGACAAAAAGAACGATGCAAAAGGTAGTAAATCAGAAACAATTACATACCAATCTGAAAATGGTAAAGTAGAAGTTCCTGCAAATCCAAAACGCGTTGTTGTATTATCATCATTCGCTGGTAACGTAATGTCATTAGATGTAAATCTTGTTGGGGTAGATTCATGGTCTAAACAAAACCCACGTTTTGATAGCAAACTTAAAGATGTTGCTGAAGTATCAGATGAAAATGTTGAAAAAATCGCTGAACTAAATCCAGATTTAATCATCGGTTTATCAAATATTAAAAATGTCGATAAGTTAAAGAAAATCGCTCCTACTGTAACATACACTTACGGAAAAGTTGATTACTTAACACAGCATTTAGAAATTGGTAAGTTATTAAACAAAGAAAAAGAAGCAAAAACTTGGGTTGATGACTTCAAGAAACGTGCACAAGAAGCTGGTAAAGAAATTAAAGCAAAAATCGGTGAAGATGCAACAGTTTCTGTTGTAGAAAACTTCAACAAACAGCTTTATGTATACGGCGAGAACTGGGGCCGCGGAACAGAAATCCTGTACCAAGAAATGAAATTAAAAATGCCTGAAAAAGTAAAAGAAAAAGCATTAAAAGAAGGTTACTACGCATTATCTACTGAGGTATTACCGGAATTTGCTGGTGATTACTTAATCGTAAGTAAAAATAAAGAGACTGATAACTCATTCCAAGAGACAGAATCATATAAAAACATCCCAGCAGTAAAAAATAATCGCGTATATGAAGCAAACATGATGGAATTCTATTTCAATGATCCACTTACATTAGATTTCCAACTAGACTTCTTCAAGAAGAACTTTCTTGGTAAATAATACAAACATGAGGAATTCTTAATTTAAGAATTCCTCTTCCTTTATTCTATGAACAGAAAAGATGTGAAACGAATGACAAAAGATCATGAAAATCCACGTTCTATAGCTTTTACATACAAACTAATTTTAAGCTTAATTGCATTCTTTCTTATTTTTATGGTTGCAATGGTATTAGGTGCTGCAGATACTTCGATAAAAGATGTATGGTTAGCACTCACTTCCTCCGCTAAAGGAGACAAAATATCTATTATTCGAGAAATACGTTTACCACGTGAAGTTGCTGCTATTTTTGTAGGAGCTGGATTAGCCGTTTCTGGAGCAATTATGCAAGGATTAACACGAAATCCACTTGCAGATCCTGGTTTATTAGGGCTATCTGGTGGAGCAAATGCTGCGCTTGCACTGACACTTGCTTTCAATCCTTCCATCAGCTATCTTTACTTAACATTAGCTTGCTTTATCGGTGCGGCAATTGGCGCAATCATGGTATTTGGAATTGGTATGGTGAAAAAAGGCGGCCTTTCTCCTCTTCGAATTGTATTAGCGGGCGCTGCAGTTTCCGCATTTCTACTCGCAATTTCAGAAGGAATCGGCATTTATTTTAAAATTTCACAAGATGTATCACTTTGGACTGCTGGGGGCGTAATTGGAACAACTTGGAGCCAATTAAAAATTATTATTCCAGTCATTTCAATTAGTATCTTTATCGCTATCTTACTAGCAAAAAAATTAACAGTTCTTAGTTTCAGTGAGGAAGTGGCTATTGGACTTGGTCAAAAAATTATTGTTATTAAAACTATTTTATTTATCATTATTATCTTACTTGCAGGTGCATCTGTAGCGCTTGTTGGAAATATGGCATTTATCGGTTTAATGGTACCTCACATGGTACGCCCAATTGTCGGTCCAGATTACCGATTTGTTATACCGATGTCAGCAATTGCTGGAGCTTCCTTTATGCTACTTGCAGATACAATCGGACGTACTATTAACGCTCCGTACGAAACACCAGTTGCGGCAATTGTCGCGATTGTAGGGTTACCATTCTTCCTATTCATTGTACGTAAAGGAGGAAAAACATTCTCATGATGCAATCTATTCTAAGAAAACAACGTCTTATTATACTCGCTTTACTAATACTGACCATCACCACCATTGTAGTTGGAATGGGACTTGGTTCAGCATCTTTATCTTATGATCGACTACTCCCAACATTAATGGGACAAGGGACTTTTAAAGAGGAGTTTGTTTTATACTCTTTAAGACTACCTAGAATTGTGATTACATTATTAGCTGGTATGGCTCTCGCTTTATCAGGGGCTATATTCCAAGGAATTACTCGAAATGATTTAGCTGAACCTGGTATTCTCGGGATCAACTCTGGGGCCGGTGTTGCTGTTGCTATTTTCTTTTTATACTTTCCAATAGATGTAGGTTCATTTCTTTACTTACTACCAGTCGTTGGATTTATCGGGGCTTTTCTGACAGCTGTTCTAATTTACGTATTTTCATATAGTAAATCAACTGGGCTTCAGCCAATCCGACTAACATTAACCGGTATTGGTTTTTCATTTGCACTATCTGGAATGATGATTGTCCTTATTTCATCCGCTGATCGTATGAAAGTGGACTTTATCGCCAAGTGGATTGCCGGAAACATTTGGGGAGATGACTGGGTCTTCGTTTTAGCAATGCTCCCATGGTTAATCGTATTAATTCCGTTCGTTTTCTATAAAGCAAATCGATTAAACATTCTAGCATTAAACGAGCCAGTCGCAATCGGTGTTGGAATTGAAATTGAAAAAGAACGCAGATACTTATTAGTTGCAGCCGTTGCGCTTGCAGCTGCAGCTGTTTCCGTAACAGGAGGAATTAGCTTTATCGGACTAATGGCTCCTCATATCGCGAAATCTTTAGTAGGTCCAAGACATCAAATTTTCATGCCTATTGCCGTTTTAATCGGCGGATGGCTATTGCTATTAGCAGATACAATTGGCCGAAACATCGTTGAACCTAACGGCATCCCAGCAGGTATTGTCGTTGCTTTAATTGGGGCTCCTTACTTTATGTATTTGTTGCTTAAGAAAGCGTAAAAAACACCCTCAAGATCTTTTCTTGAGGGTGTTTTTGTTTCATTCTACTGCTGCCCATACCCTTCAAACTTCTTCGCCAAATTCTCCATCTCATCTTCTGGCAAAAGCTTCGGTTCTCCGACGCTTTTCGTTTGATAATAAATTTGAGCACAAAACTCAATCTCTTCTGCAACAGTAAACGCCATTTTTATATTATTTGCACCAGCAATTAAACCGTGATTTGCAAGTAGCACAGCACGACGATCAATCATGCCTTCAAAAGCAGCATCCGCTAATTGCTTCGTACCAAATGTTTCATACGGTGCACAGCGAACATTCGGGCCTGCGAAAGCAATTAAATATGAAACAGCAGGAAGCTCCCATCCTAATGACGCAATCGTCTTTGCGTAAGGAGAATGTGTATGCACAAGCGCATTTATATCTTCACGATTTCTATAATAAATAAGATGCATATCTAGTTCGCTTGATGGCTTTCTCTCTCCCTCTACCACTTCACCATCTAAGTTTAATATAACTACATCTTCAGGTTTTGTTTCATAATACTCTAAACCACTTGGACTAATCGCAACAAGACCTTGTTCGCGATTGAAAATACTAATATTACCCCCAGTCCCCTTTGTTAAACCACTAGAGATCATTTTCTTTCCATACGCTACAATTTCTTCTCTTTCTTTTTGTAATAACATATACATCCCCCTAAGTATGAAGCTTATGATGACTGACTTTTATATTTATCTATTTATTGAAATAGCTTTTTTAAATTCTCCGTAAACGGTGCCTTTACAATCCCTTTTTCTGTAATAATCGCTGTTACATTTTCATATGGAGTAACATCAAATGCTGGATTATATACTTTACTTTCTTTCGGAGCTGAATATTGTCCGAAACGATTAATCACTTCAGAAGCATCCCTTTCTTCAATCGGAATTTCTTTTCCTGTCGGTGTTTTTAAGTCGATTGTTGGTGTTGGCGCTGCTACATAAAACGGAATGTTGTAGTATTTAGCTAAAATAGATACGCCTAATGTGCCAATTTTATTTGCTACATCACCGTTTGCTGCCACGCGGTCACATCCAACGATTACAGCATCGATTTTTCCTTGTGACATGACCATAGCTGCCATATTATCCGTAATGACAGTAACATCAATTCCCGCTCGCTGTAGTTCTAATGCTGTTAACGTTGAACCTTGTAACCTAGGACGAGTTTCATCTGAATAGATTTTTAAGTCCCATCCTTTTTCTTTCGCTAAGTACATTGGTGCTGTCGCAGTACCATACTTAGTCGTCGCTAACGCACCAGCATTGCAATGTGTTAATACTCCCATTTCATCATGGAATAATGTTAATGCATGCTCTCCAATTTGACGATTAATTTCTTCATCTTCTCTATGAATCTCTTTTGCCTCTTCTAGTAATCTGTCTTTCAACTGGACGATTGATAAGTGCGCGTTCTCTGTCGCTACCGCTTCCATTCTTTCAAGTGCCCAGAATAAGTTTACTGCTGTTGGCCTTGATGTTGCCAAATATGCACATACCTTTTTGACTTCCTCTATAAAGTCTTCCATCTTACTTTGAATAACTTCCTTTGTTCCTAAATACACACCGTACGCTGCCGAAACACCAATTGCTGGTGCTCCTCGTACTTTCATTACTTGAATGGCATCCCACACACTTTCAGCTGTCTTGAAAGATTCATAGACAACCTCATTCGGTAATAATGTTTGATCTAATAAAACTAAAGCATCATCTTTCCACTGAATGGGTATTAATTGCTCTTCCATCATATTCTCCCCTTACTTCGCGTAGTGCATTGACTGTTCTTTTAACGTTTCTACAAAACGTGCACCCGTTCTATATTGATTCGCTCGTAAAATAAAACTCTTCGCTACTTGAAGACAAATTCGCTCCGCTCTAGCACGTGCTTCCTCATTCTCAATACAAGTAATATCTTTTACTTTCGCTAATCCAACAATACGGCGAATTAATTCCAGACCTGTCACTGCAGCCGTATCCTCTAATACAGATTGTAAATATACTTCGCTAAAGCCTTCTTCCTTCGCCATAATCTCGGTCACATGAATATCCCAAGCATCTAAAAACTTCTTCTTAAATAAATCAATTACCTCTACCATCGTAGTTTGTAACCAATCCATATACGTATCTTTCTCCGCTCCAGGTGGCATCGTTGCATCTGCATTCACCCAAGCAAACATTAAATTCGCCATTACATTCCCAACGTCATATCCCATAGGTCCATAAAAAGCAAACTCAGGATCAATAACCTTTGTAGAATCATCTCTTACAAAAACAGAACCAGTATGTAAATCACCATGAAGTAATGCCTGTGCATTCGTCATAAAAGAAAATTTACGTTTCGCTACTTCCATACGAAGCTCTTTATCACTATAAATATGTTCCCTAATCCATCCCTCATTTAACGGAAATAACTCATTACGCTTATTATGATTGGTAAATGGTTCTGAATATACGAGGTCCTCTGTAATCTCACATAATTCAGGATTTATATAATTCTTCACAAGTTCCTTCTTCTCTTTATGATTCATTACAACATCCGATGTTAATAAAAGTGTATTTACCATAAAAGTAGTTAAATCATCCGCAAGCCTCGGAAATATTTGATGATTTATAAGTGCTGTACGTAATATTGTGTGATCCGATAAATCTTCCATTACGCAACAATTCATCACACTATCAAATAAATACACCTTAGGAACAAGTCCGGGTGCTAACTCATCCTCTAACTGCAAAACATCTGATTCTATACGAATACGGTTTGTCGACAACTTAAACTCATCTGAAATGCGAGCTGTATCCCCAGCTTGCTTTACGATGACTGACATGTTCTCTTTTTCATCCCAAACGCGGAACACATAATTTAAATTGCCATCACCTATTTCTTTACACTGTAACTCCTTTGCATGTTCAAACTTAGACAATTTCTCTTTCACATATGCAATCACATCTTTAGCTTCCATTAAAAAATACTTCGTGAACTTAGACATGGTTTCCCCTCCACACTAATTGTAAGCGTTTTCTAAAAGCTATAAAAAATAATAGGTTGAATTTTTTCATCCTATAAATATGTATTCTTCTTTTTGAAAGATATATCTAGGTTTTATTATATCTTGTTAGCACTTTGAGTCAATGTTTCTAACTATCATCTTAATATACTTCCTAATTATATATTTGAGATGACAAAAATTGTTCAAAAAATTTCCGATTCATTTTATTTTATTTATCACAAAATTCTTTGTAAAATAGAAGTAAGCAGTTCCTTTTCAAAACCACAACTTCTAAGAAATATTTCCTTCCTAAAAAATTAAACTTACACACTATCTCTAACATACACACTAAACTTTTCAAACACTCATCTAAAATTTATAGACTTAAAATTACCTTTCTATTCCCTGATAGCCTTAATTGAGAATAAATATTAATTAAATTGGAATAAAGTTGGTTTATTCGCTTGACAAAATAACCAATTCTATATGATAATTAATATCGAATTAGAATTATTATAGTTAATTAAAAAATATATTTTATGAGCACACTATTTTTTGATGCTCAAACCAACATTTAGGAGGAATTTTAACATGTTATTAATCGGCACAGAAGTAAAACCGTTTAAAGCTAATGCTTACCATAATGGAGAATTTATCCAAGTTACTGACGAAAGTTTAAAAGGAAAATGGAGTGTAGTTTGTTTCTACCCAGCTGACTTCACATTCGTTTGCCCAACTGAACTTGAAGACTTACAAAACCAATATGCAACTCTAAAAGACTTAGGCGTTGAAGTATACTCTGTATCTACAGACACTCACTTCACTCACAAAGCATGGCATGATAGCTCAGAAACTATCGGCAAAATCGAGTACATCATGATCGGTGACCCAACTCGCACAATCACTACAAACTTCAACGTTTTAATGGAAGAAGAAGGTCTTGCTGCTCGTGGTACATTCATCATCGATCCAGACGGCGTTATCCAATCTATGGAAATCAATGCTGACGGTATCGGCCGTGACGCAAGCATTCTTGTTAACAAAATTAAAGCTGCTCAATACGTACGTAACAACCCAGGTGAAGTTTGCCCAGCTAAATGGCAAGAGGGTTCTGCAACACTTAAACCAAGCCTTGACCTTGTAGGCAAAATCTAAGGAGTTCGATCAAAATGATACTAGATGCAGATATAAAAACACAACTATCCCAATACCTTCAGTTAATGGAGAACGATATTTTACTTAAAGTAAGCGCAGGAGACGATAACGTATCTAAAGATATGTTAGCTCTAGTAGACGAATTAGCTACTATGTCATCTAAGATTACAGTAGAAAAAGTTGAATTAGAGAGAACACCAAGCTTTAGCGTAAACCGCCCTGGTGAAGACACTGGTGTCGTATTCGCTGGTATTCCATTAGGACACGAATTTACATCATTAGTGTTAGCTTTACTACAAGTAAGTGGACGCGCTCCAAAAGTTGAACAAAAATTAATCGATCAAATTAAAAACATTCAAGGCGAATATCATTTTGAATCTTATATCAGCCTAAGTTGTCATAACTGTCCTGATGTTGTACAAGCTCTTAACGTAATGAGCGTTCTTAACTCTAGTATTACACATACTATGATTGATGGCGCTGCATTCAAAGAGGAAGTAGAAAGCAAAGACATCATGGCAGTACCAACTGTTTACCTAAACGGCGAATCTTTCGGAAGCGGTCGTATGACACTTGAAGAAATTTTAGCTAAAATGGGTAACGGTCCAGATGCATCAGAGCTTTCTGATAAAGATCCATACGATGTTCTTGTTGTTGGTGGCGGCCCTGCTGGTGCAAGTGCAGCAATTTACGCAGCACGTAAAGGCATCCGCACTGGTATCGTTGCTGAGCGCTTCGGTGGTCAAGTAATGGATACTATGGGCATTGAGAACTTCATCAGCGTAAAAAAGACTGAAGGTCCTAAGCTAGTAGCAAGTCTTGAAGAGCACGTAAAAGAATACGATATCGATGTAATGAATCTACAACGTGCGAAACGTTTAGAGAAAAAAGAACTTATTGAAGTGGAACTTGAAAACGGCGCTATTCTGAAAAGTAAGAGCGTAATCGTTTCAACAGGTGCTCGCTGGCGTAACGTTGGCGTACCGGGTGAAGCTGAGTTCAAAAATAAAGGTGTAGCATACTGCCCACACTGTGACGGTCCATTATTCACTGGAAAAGACGTAGCAGTTATCGGCGGAGGTAACTCTGGTATTGAAGCAGCTATCGACTTAGCAGGTATTGTTAAGCACGTAACTGTTCTTGAATTCATGCCAGAATTAAAAGCTGATGCTGTATTACAAGAGCGTCTTAACAGCTTACCAAACGTAACTGTTCTGAAAAACGTTCAAACGAAAGAAATTACTGGTACTGATAAAGTAAACGGTATTTCTTACATCGATCGTGAAACTGAAGAAGTTCATCACGTTGAATTACAAGGTGTATTCGTACAAATCGGTCTTGTGCCAAACACAGACTGGTTAGGCGAAACAGTTGAACGCGCTCGCGGTGAAATCGTAACAGACAAGCACGGCGCTACAAACGTACCAGGAGTGTTTGCTGCAGGTGACTGTACAAATAATCCGTACAAACAAATCATCATCTCTATGGGTTCAGGTGCAAACGCAGCTTTAGGTGCATTTGATTACTTAATCCGTAACTAATAAAAAAGACGCGCTACCAATAGGTAGCGCGTCTTTTTTATTACATTGTATCCAAATGTTCGTCAAATTCCTTCCAGCATATTAAATCATATGGTGGTTCTATATCTAATACTACATTTACATCTTCTGCTACTACTTGTATTCTTTTTTCTGGGTTATCTCTTTTTCCTGAAGGATAAATAGCAAGCTTAATTATTTCCTGCTTTCCATCTTCATAAATTCTTTTCTTTAAGTCTAATTGGTCAATTTGTTCTTTTGAAGGAATCTCTTTCCCTTCCCAATCACATATTTCAAATAGAGGATATCGATCCCCATACCATTCTTCAATAATCTCGATGACTTTCAGAATAATATACTTCCCCGACACTAATTCATAACTAACAGCATCACCTGCTTTTAAAGAAGTATTTGCTATAAATCTCTTCGGTATTTTTTTAGCTTGTGGCTGCGGAGAATGTAACTGTTCTCTAAGTTTATTTAACACTACTTCACGTTTTCTCTGTAATGTAGGTTCTTCTTCCCATCGTGCTAAATCTGCGCCGCTCTCTATTATTTGCAATGCCTCATGTTTAACATTGTCTTGAAGCCTTCCTAACTTCCATTGTATATAAGCAAATGCTAACCAAAAAACAAGTATCTCTTCATCATCTAGTTCAGTCTGGTATTCATCAATTACAACCCTACTTGCTTCTTCATTTGAATATTCATTTCCTAATAAGTCCTTATAAATTAACTGAATATCTTTAGCAATATCATCTGATAATATCGCTACTCCCCAAGCCCCCATACATTAGCACTCCAATCTATAAACTAAAAACCTCTCATTCCCATTCTTCTCATAAGCACCTGGCAATCTAACTTCTTTCTTCAGCTCAAACGCAGTCTGATTTTCTAAGAAGAAAATATAGTCCTCAGAAGGATAATATAAAATAATATCCACTTCTCTCCCCGTTTCTTCTACCGAAAGCAAAATGTTATTTACTACATTCATAAACACTTGTACAGAAAATGGATTAAAAAAATAAAACCTATTATCATGCGGATCAATTTCATATTCCTGCGCTAAACAACATTCAAAATCAATTTTATCTTTACCGTTTCTTACCTTTCTTGCATAACGATCTCGATTATCCATCGCTTCTTTATAAAACTCTTCATTCATTTCAATTCCAACTGCTGATGCACCACATTTATGATGCATATAAAAGTTTAATCTTCCTTTTCCGCACCCAAAGTCTACAATTCGGTCGCTACTTCGTATTTCATATTGATTCAGTAACTCATCTAATCCGCTATAGGGCGTCGGTTCATAGCGGTGATAATGCATAGACTTGTTAAACCCCTTTTGCTCACCGACTGTTTTTATATGTAAAACTGCATCGTAATATTGTTCGTTCATTCGTTTTCTCCTATTAAAAAATGGTACTTATTATTATACACCATGTACTGGAGATTCATTTTTAATCAAATTAATAGGTACGTGAAATTATATTAACGATTTTCTTAATATATCTATCGTAACTTCAAATATATCAACGATTTTTCAAATATATCGATTTACCGACAATCCACGACAAAAAAACAGGAGCTCTCTAGCCCCTGTCTTCTAACACTTTCAATACAGTTTGTTTCAATATTTCTACTCCATCCATAATACAACTATGATCAAACCTCATATACGGATGGTGTAATCCAGGTTGTAGGTCTGCTCCTAGTCCAAGCATGACAGCTTTTAAATGTGGTCTTTTCACTGTGTAATAATGGAAATCATCGCTTCCTGTCGTATAGAGAGGTCCCGTACATCTCTCTTCCCCATACACTTCGATAATACCTTTACGCATAAAGCGCTCTGCTTCTTCGGAAACCTCTGCTCCTGGTGCAAGATCCATCCATTCATATGAAGTTTTCGACCCCATCGATGCAGCTGATTCTATTACATGCTCAATCTTTTCCTTTAATTCTTCTAATAGTATATTACTCTCTGCTCTTACATCTAAACTGAAATGACCATTTCCCGGAATGATATTTAAATTATCGCCACCAGCTTGGCATCTCGTCATTTTTACTGAATAGGAACTTTGCGGTGGCAACCAAATATTTTTCAAACCGATATTAATCATGGAAATGACATCAATTGCATTCACACCTTGGTGTGGTCTCGCCCCGTGTGCATCCTCCCCATGAATCATCCCCTCTAAAAATCCAGCTGCTCCATGGCGAATAGATGAGGCTCCTTGTTTCAAAGATAGTTCTTCAATCGGTCTTAGATGGACACCAAATAAGAAATCAGCATCATCTACAGCACCTTTCTCCACCATCTTCAAAGCACCATTACCCTTCTCTTCTGCCGGCTGAAAAATAAACCTAACCGTACCACTTTTCCATCTCATATTTTTCAATTGTAAAATAACTCCCATTACAATGGTCATATGAGCATCATGACCACATGAATGGTTCGCTTTAAATTCTCCATCTACTTCTTGCCAAAGTGCATCCATATCAGCACGAATCGCAATAACTGGATTCCCGCCTCCAATCTCAGCAATTACACCTGGACAATCATCAAATGTTCTATATGAAATTCCTTCTTCTTTTAAAAAGTCAGTAATATACGCTGTCGTTTCATATTCTTTCCAACTTACTTCAGGGTTTTCGTGTAAATGCTGAAAAATCTCCGTTAAGCGCTCTTGTAGTTCTAATGTTTTCAACGTTCCAGTCTCCTTCCCAAATTATAAACCATCAGGTTAATTATACTTATGAAAAACAGATGTTTTTATGAACATATTGAATTTTAAGAAAAAAGTCAATTATTTATTTTTAGATACTTCAAAAGCTTACTACGCATCTATATTACAAACTAAACAAACAACTATAACATTCATTATTTTCTGATTTTTATATTGACGCTTACATAAACTTTTAGTTATCATAACCTAATAAACGTCTATTTTACCGGACAAGTCTAAAAATATGAACTACAATAAGCAGTGGTCTGACCCCATTTGGTGAGACAAAGAAAAAACACCTAGATAACATGTTTCCTATAAGCTATAGGTGACATATAATCTAATTTTCTCTGAATCCGTTCATTATTATAGTAGTGGATGTATTCATCCACAGTTTGTATTATACTAGCATTATTCGATTGTTTTATATTTTGCGCATAGAATCCTTCGGATTTCAAATGAGAATGAAAGGATTCTATGAGGGCATTATCATGGCAGTTTCCTGTACGAGACATGCTTGTGATAATGCCTTTTTCTTTGGCATATGTTTGAAATTGTTTTGATGTATACACCTTTCCTTGATCCGAATGTAAAATCGTATCAATTACATTTCGCTTTCTTAAAGCCTCTTTTAGAGTATCTAATACAAGAGAAACATCCTGTGTCTCAGCTATTTTATAACTTACAATTTCATTGTTAAACCCATCTATAATAGATGAAAAATAAAGAGTCTTATTGCCGAACATCAAATACGTGATATCAGTGAACCATTTTTCATTAGGCTTGGTAGCTTTAAATCTCCGTTGTATTCTATTTTTAGCCACCACTGGTTCATGACCGAGCACAAATATCTTTTTCTTTTTTCTAACCCGAGATAATACATTGTATTTTCTCATGATACGTAATACTTTTTTATGATTCATTACGATGTTAAATTGATCACGTAGACAAGCTGTAACCCGACGATATCCATACCGATATTTATGATGTTGACATATTTCTATTACGTTTTTTTCTTCATGATTAGTTACTGTTTTCTCCTGCTTTTTCCAACGATAATAAGTAGCACGTGAAATATTAAATATAGAACACAGTTCTGCAATTGTAAAAATTGATTGCCATTCCTTTATCATTTTCATTATTTCTTCTTTTCCCCCCACCTCCTTAAGATTTCTTGGCACTTTTCCAGCAATATAATTTTTGCTTTTAAATAACGTATTTCTAATTCTTTTTGTTCAAGTTCTGTTAATCTTTTTAAGCCTTTTCCATGTGCAGATTGTCTTCCAATAGATTGTTCAAACCGATAGGTTTCGCCTTCACGATACCATTTCATCCAAGTTTTAATTTGAGCCACATGTCTAATTCCTAAGGCATCCATAATTTCTTTATTTTTGAATCCTTGGTGTTTCATTTCAACTACTTTCCACTTTATTTCGGCGGGATAATGCGCCTTTTTCCCCATACGAAAAACACCTCCATTAAAATCATAACTGATACTTACGATTTAGAGAGGTGTTTTTTATCGTCTCATTCTCAGGGTTCACTCCA